>JAOAUI010000138.1 GCA_030157685.1 Ferruginibacter sp.
CAAACTCGTTAATGATTTCAAGCACGGTAAGCCCATCGCCTGTGCCCAGGTTAAATACATCGCAGTTGGTTTGGTTTTTATGTTGCAGCAGGTAGTTGAGCGCCAGTGTATGTGCATGTGCTATATCGCAAACATGTATATAATCCCTTACACAGCTGCCATCTTTTGTATCATAATCATTACCCCAAACTTTCATCAGTGGTAATTTGCCAATGGCTGTTTGGGTTATTGCAGGCACCAGGTTTTGGGGTTTGCCCAATGGCAACTCGCCCATTAATGCCGATGGGTGTGCACCTACAGGATTAAAATACCTGAGCAAAATGGCATTGTTGTTATTTGAATTTACGGTATCGGCTACGATCTGCTCGCCCATTTGTTTGGTGGCGCCATAAGCCGATTCTGCAGCCTTCATAGGAGTTTCTTCAGTTACCGGTATTTTATCTGGATTACCATACACGGTGCAGGAAGATGAGAAAACAAAATTGGGAATGGAAAACTCATCGGCACATTTTAAAATATTGATGAGTGAGTTTAAATTATTTTCGAAATAGAGCAATGGTTTTTCTACCGATTCGCCAACCGATTTATAGGCAGCAAAATGTATAATGCCATTTATATCGGGATTTTCCTGGAATATGGCAACCGTATCATCATAAATGCAAAGATCAACTTTGTAATTTTTTACAGTTTTGCCGGTAATTTTTTCAACTGCATCCAGCACGCTCTCGTTGCTGCGTGAATTGTTATCTGCAGAGATCACATCAAATCCGTTTTCAATGAGGTCAACGATGGTATGTGCGCCAATATACCCGCAGCCGCCTGTAACCAGAATTTTATTCATACGCAAAGAAAACAAAAAAATCACTCATGGTGGTGAGTGATTTTTAAATAATATTAAACGGTTCTGTTTTAAAGAAAGAAATGAACGATATAATAAGTTGCTGCTGCCAATAAACCACTTACCGGTATGGTTAAAATCCATGCCCATAATAAATTTACCGTTACACCCCAACGAACGGCTGATAAACGTTTAGTAGCGCCTGCGCCAATAATACTGCCTGTAATGGTATGTGTGGTAGATACCGGTATTCCCATTTGCCCGGTAAAAAATAAAGTGAAGGCACCCGATGTCTCGGCAGCAACACCTTCCAGTGGTGTAACTTTTGTAATTTTTGTACCCATCGTTTTAATGATCTTCCAGCCACCGCTCATAGTGCCTAAACCTATGGCGACGTAGCAGGCAATGGGCACCCAGTTAGGCAGATCAGAAAAATTCTGGATGGTTCCGTTTGCAATTAATGCGGCACCAATAATACCCATTACTTTTTGTGC
>JAOAUI010000139.1 GCA_030157685.1 Ferruginibacter sp.
ACAGTGAACGGTCACACGATCACGATCGATCCGGGAACATATAATGAGCAGGTTCTGGTCAACAAGCAATTAACGATCAAAGCCGCTACGACACAACCAACGGTCGACTTCACAGGAACCGTAAGTGGTAAGCCGACGTTATTTGATATTTCTGCAGATAATGTAACGATCGATAATATCCATTTCAATGTAGATCTATCTAAATTGAGAAGTGCCATCATCGCCAGTGCAGCAGGAATCGACAACATCGTTGTGAAGAACAACATCATCGATGCCTACGGAACACCTGCAGGTTCATATGGTGACCGCAATGCGGTAAGCATCAACTATACGGGTTCAACGAACTATCGTGTAGCAACAGGTGGTGTGAACAGCATTACATTTGATAATAACACAGTAAATGGAAGTCTTCCAACCAGCTTCTTCCGTGCAGGTATTGCAACGGATGAATCGGGCGGAACTTACACGAACAATACACTTCAGACGATCAATCATGACGTGTTGGTACGCTTTGGAAGTAATGGCAACATTACTATCAGCGGCAACAACTTCAATGGTGGTGGTGTTGAGTTGGATGATATGAATGCAGGAGCAGGAACGCTTACGGTATCTTCAAATATCTTCGATGCAACCTTTGCCAATTCATCGGCACCGGGAACAGCAGTGATGCGTCTGCAGAATAATTACAATTCAAAAACAACAGTTGTAAGTGGCAATACCTTCTCTAACCATCAGTGGGCGGTGAGTATGGCCAATTACAATTCAGTAACGATCGATAACAATACGTTTACACCATTGTCAGGATCGACTGTTTATCACCATGTAGTGATCAACAATAAATCGATCAGTACCAATTCAAACAGCATCGTACAGGTAACCATTGGCGCAACAGTGACCAACAATACCTTCAACGGTTCAGGAACATTGGGCGGAACAGCAGTATCGTTCCACAACCACGACAATGATGCAGCCAGCTATGGTACGTTTGTGATCGGAGGATCGGGTGCAGAAAATGATTTCAATGCAAACATTGGCAAAGCAATCTATCTGGATCACCAGTCAGGCACAAGTTCAGGTTCAACCTTCCCGGCTTATACTTCGTTGATCGGAGCAGGAGCAGGCGCGTTGACAACAATGGGCTTATGGACACCGAATATCGATGCAACGGATAACAATTTTGATGTAGGTTCAGGATTAGAGTTACCATCAGCAATGTCATTGACGAATCTGTTTACATTAGAAGACAGAATTCAACACTCGATCGATGCAAGTGGCTTAGGCTTTGTACGTGTGAAAGCGAACAACGACTATGTAACGGTGAACAGTTTTGC
>JAOAUI010000140.1 GCA_030157685.1 Ferruginibacter sp.
GTGCATTCGTATGAAAAAGGCGATATGATTGCGGTGGAAGGGGTAAGTGGCTTTGATGTGGGCATGGTAAACATGACCGGTGAACTGGTGCGCCTGCAGCTGAAAAAAAATAAGGTGGATGAGAAGGATCCTGAGATGAAGAAAGTTTTGCGCCGGGCCAATGAAACCGACCTGGGTAAAATGAAAGAGACTAAGGCCAGGGAAGCACAGGTGCTCATACGAAGCCGTGCTATTGCCAAACAGCTGAACCTCGACATGAAAATGGCCGAAGTGGAAATACAGGCCGATGGACGTAAAGCAACGTTCTTTTATATTGCAGATGACAGGGTGGATTTTAGAGAGCTGATAAAAATTTATGCCGGCGAGTTTAAAGTAAAAGTGGAAATGCGCCAGATTGGTGCAAGGCAGGAAGCCGGAAAAGTTGGCGGTATCGGCAGTTGCGGCCGCGAGTTATGCTGCAGCAGCTGGCTCAGCGATTTCAAAAGTGTAAATACCAATGCAGCCCGTTATCAGAACCTGAGCATTAACCAAAGCAAATTAAGCGGGCAATGCGGCCGTTTAAAATGCTGTTTAAATTACGAACTGGATACTTATTTAGACGCACTGCAGTTTTTCCCCGATGATGCAGATATGCTGGAGATTGAAAGAAGCCGTGCCTTTTTAGTGAAGAAGGATATTTTTAAAAACCTGATGTGGTACACGTTGCCCGACAGCAATAAACAATACCCGCTTTCGCTTGAAAGAGTACGAAAAATAAAAGAACTGAACCGGCAGGGCATTAAGCCGGAAAACCTGGAACCCGTGGAAGTGGCCACCAGCAAACCAAAAGAAATTGAACCGGTGTATGCTGACCTGGTAGGGCAAATTAGTTTAAAGAGCCTGGAAAAAACCAGCCGTAAACGCAGGGAAAAAGAACGTGGACCACAGCAACAGGGTAACAGGCCGCAACAGCAGGCCGGCGGCAACCCACAAAGGCAGGGCGGCGGAGGCAACAGGCCGCAGCAAGGCCAGCAGGCACAGCCCAATCAAAATCGTGGCGGTGGTCAGCAACGCCAGGGCGGCGGAGGTAACAGGCCACAGCAAGGTGGCGGCAACCGCAACCAGCCCGACAGAAGAGGTGGACAACAACGTCCCCAGCAAAACAGGAACCAGGGTCCGCAAAGACCTAACGATAACAGGGGCGATAATACTCAACAATAAAAATACAGCGTCAGGTTTTTTAACCTGACGCTTTTATTTTTGCAACATAATTCAGAGCATGTCAATTGCAGTAAATAACCTCACCAAAATTTACGGCGCTCAAAAAGCGGTTAATGATATTTCGTTTTCGGTAAACAAAGGAGAGATCGTGGGCTTTCTGGGCCCCAATGGTGCAGGCAAAAGCACTACCATGAAAATCATTACCGGTTACCTCACGGCTGATGGCGGTAATGCACAGGTATGTGGTATAACTGTTAGCGAAAACAGTAACGCCGCCAAAACCAAAATTGGTTACCTGCCCGAAGCCAACCCATTATACTACGATATGTATGTAAGAGAGTATTTATCATTTATTGGTAACGTACATAAAGTAGCGGGTCTGAAGCAGAAAGTAGAAGATGTAATTGACACGGTAAAACTGAAACCGGAAGCAGGAAAAAAAATAGGCCAGCTGAGTAAAGGATATAAACAGCGTGTGGGATTGGCCGCAGCATTAATTCATGACCCCGAAGTGCTGATTTTAGATGAACCAACAAGCGGACTTGACCCTAACCAGATTGTGGAAATAAGGGAAGTGATAAAGGAACTGGGAAAAAATAAAACCGTATTGTTCTCTTCGCATATTATGCAGGAAGTGGAAGCTATTTGCGACCGGGTGATCATCATTAACAAAGGAACTATTGTGGCAGATGATAAACTGAGTAACCTGCAAAAGGGAACATCCGGCAGTCATAATGTAGTAGTGCAGTTTAAAGAAACTGTTGCTGCAGAAATCTTAAACAGTTTACATAATGTAACAGCCGCTACGCCACTGGAAACCGGCCACTGGAAACTGAAAACAAATAATCCTGAATCGGTGCGCAAGCAGCTGATGGAACTCAGTTTGCAAAACAACTGGAACATTGTTTCTTTGCAAAGCGAAAGCAACAGCCTTGAAGAAGTGTTTAGAACATTAACAACAAATTCATCTGCAGGAGCTTCGGCGAAAGCAGATAACCATTAATAATTAAAATCGAAAGTAAGATGAGCTACATTGCCTCCATTCATGCCCGGCAGATATTAGACAGCCGCGGTAACCCAACAGTAGAAGTTGACGTATTAACCGAGAACGAACATTTGGGCCGTGCTGCGGTGCCAAGCGGCGCCAGCACCGGTATTCACGAAGCAGTTGAATTACGCGACGGCAATAAAAAACTATACGGAGGCAAAGGTGTACTTAAAGCAGTAAAAAATGTAAATACTATTCTTGCCGATAATTTACTGGGATGGGATGTTGCCGATCAAACCGGTATTGATGCCATGATGATCGCTTTGGATGCAACACCTAATAAAGGAAAACTGGGTGCCAATGCAATTCTTGCTGTAAGTATGGCTGTTGCAAAAGCAGCAGCACTGGAAGCCAATCTTCCTTTATACCGATACATTGGTGGCACCAATGCAAAAATTCTTCCTATACCGATGATGAATATTTTAAACGGCGGTGCACATGCCGATAATAAAATAGATTTCCAGGAATTTATGGTAATGCCTGTTGGCGCATCAACCTTTAGCGAAGGTTTGCGCTGGGGTGTTGATATTTTTCATGCACTGAAAACTGTGTTGAAGAAAAAGGGATTTAGCACCAATGTGGGTGATGAAGGCGGCTTTGCTCCAAACATTCAAAGCAATGAAGAAGCTATTGAAACCGTGCTTACAGCTATACAGAGTGCAGGTTACAAAACCGGCAGCCAGATCATGATTGCCATGGATGCAGCCAACAGCGAACTGTGGAATGCAAAAGAGAAAAAATACATTTTTCATAAGAGCAATGGTAAAAAAATGACCAGTGAGCAATTAGTAAACTATTGGGCCAGCTGGGTTAAGCAATATCCAATTTGTTCTATTGAAGACGGCATGGCAGAAGACGACTGGAAAGGCTGGAAAATGCTTACCGAAGCCGTTGGCAGCAAATGCCAGCTGGTAGGCGATGATCTCTTTGTAACCAATGTTAACCGTTTAGAAAGAGGTATTAACGAAGGTATTGCTAATGGTTTACTGGTTAAAGTAAACCAGATTGGTACCATCACCGAAACCATCAATGCGGTAAGTATGGCTCAAAACAATGGTTTTAATACCATTATGAGCCACCGAAGCGGCGAAACGGAAGATACGACCATTGCCGACCTGGCAGTAGCTTTAAATTGTGGCCAGATAAAGACCGGATCGGCTTCCAGAACAGACCGTATGGCAAAATACAACCAGCTTATTCGCATTGAAGAAATGCTGGGAGAAAGTGCCATTTATCCAAAAGGAAAGATTAAATTTGGGAAATAGCTCGTAGCTAATCGTTCATAGTTCATGGCGAGATTTACTATGAACTATGAACCATCAACCATTAATAAAGTGAAATTTCTAACCCACATTCCATCCTGGCTTAAAAACAAATACCTGCTTACAGGTGTGCTTTTTGCAGTATGGATGGTTTTCTTTGATCCAAAAGATATTTTATCTGATCTGGAACGCAGAGACAAGCTGAATGAGCTGCAAACCAGTGAGTTACATTTAAAAGGGCAAATAACTGATGCAAAAAAGGAATTGGATTTACTGAAAAACAATGCCCAAAGTATTGAAAAGTATGCACGTGAAAAATACCTCATGAAAAAAGACAATGAAGATCTTTTTATAGTAAAACCCGCCCCTGAAAACAAATAAAAGTTAATGTAAAAGCAATATTCCTGTGTACCAGCCGTTTAATAACCGGATAATGGATATTTAATTTCTTAACGCAAGCAACTTAACCTTAACATGCACAATTTTACCCCGGAAGATCTGTTACAGTATTTGTATAATGAAACTTCCCCAGCACAAACAGCCGCCATTAAGGCTGCTTTGGAAACAGACTGGAGTTTACGTGAAAAATTTGAAGTGATAACATCGGCCCAAAGCAGGCTGGAAGCACTGAAAATGTCACCAAGCCAGCAAACAATTGATAATATTTTAAGTTATGCTGAAAAAGCTGTGGCTGAACTTACACCCCACGCTTAATTCAGTCATCGTTTTAATGTAATTTTAAACTCCCCACCAAAAGCGGGGAGTTTTTTTATGACAAAGAAAGAGCGGTACCAATTTTTTACAGATTATTTTTTAGAACATGCCCCGGATGCCGAAACAGAATTGTTGTACGATGATCCGTTTCAGCTACTTGTAGCAGTCATCCTATCGGCCCAATGCACCGATAAAAGAGTTAATTTAACTACTCCAAAAATCTTTGAAAAATATCCCGATGCTGTTGCTATGAGCAAAGCAACATTTGAAGAATTATTCCCCCTGATTAACAGTATTTCTTATCCCAACAACAAAACAAAGCACCTGATAGGCATGGCCAACATGCTATTGGAGAAATTTAACGGGCAGGTACCTATGACAGTTGCCGAACTTGTACAACTACCCGGTGTGGGGCGTAAAACAGCCAATGTAATAACATCTGTGGTAGATAACCAGCCCAATATGGCGGTAGATACACACGTTTTCAGGGTAAGTGCCAGGTTGGGCCTAACCACCAATGCCAAAACGCCATTGGCAGCCGAAAAACAATTAATTGAAAATTTACCGCCACCTTATGTGCATATTGCACATCATTGGCTGATATTACACGGAAGATATATTTGCACCGCCAGAAAACCACGGTGCAGCGAATGTGGTTTAAACGGTATCTGTAAATTTGTAAAGAAAACTTTGAAAAGTTGATTTAAAATTGCAGAATAATCGTTTTATTTGCATATACAGCTGATCCTTTTAAAACCCCAGCCAATACATCTTAAAAAAGGACATAATTAAATGAAAAAAATCACTATTGTTTTCAGCGTTATTTTAATGCTTACCCTATTCGTAGAAAAAGCTTCGGCTCAATATTATTTTTATGATAATAAGTACTACGATAATCCAATTACTTTTGAGCTTGGAGGCTCAATAGGTGTCATGAATTGCTTAACCGACCTGGGTGGCAATAAAGGTGTTGGTAAAAAATTTGTAAAAGATCTAAACCTGGGTAAAACAAATTTTGCCGGTAGTATTTCTCTTACAGCCATGTATGAGTATATGCTGGCCTTAAGGCTGGAAGCTACTTTTGGTACAGTAGAGGCTGATGACAAGGTACTGGCAAAAGTAGCACCATCAACTTATGGCAGGTACGAAAGAAATTTAAGCTTCAAATCCAAGATAACCGACTTTATGCTGGGCCTTGAAATTCATCCGTTATACATTATTGGCAGAAACAATGAGGATAAAGAACCCCCGTTGATTTCTCCTTACCTGCTTACAGGTATTGGATTTTTCTCTTTTAAACCACAAGGCAAATTAAACGGCAAATGGGTTGATCTGCAG
>JAOAUI010000141.1 GCA_030157685.1 Ferruginibacter sp.
CTTATTATCCCATGTACGATATACCTAAAAAAAGAATTTTTAAAATTGGCGAAGTACTGATGAATACCATGTTTGTTTCATTTGCACTGATATTTATTTCAATGTTTGTACTTAATCTGAGAGGATATGTAGCCTGACAAATGAATGATGTAAATAAAACAATCCGGCATAACTTTGTTTTTTATGAATGATAATCCTGTAATACTATTCGACGGTGTTTGCAATTTCTGCAACAGTGCAGTAAACTTCACACTAAAAAGAAACACAAAAGCAGATATCCGGTTTGCGCCCATGCAAAGCGAGGCCGGGCAAAAATTATTGCAGCAATATAACCTGCCGTTAAATGATATGCAGTCATTTTTTTTTATTGAGCATGGTAAAGCATATAAACAATCAACAGCCGGCTTAAAAGTTTGCAGGCATTTACGGAGCCTTTGGCCTTTGTGTTATGGCTTAATTATTGTTCCTAAATTTATAAGGGATGGTATTTATAACTGGATAGCTAAAAACCGGTACAAATGGTTTGGTGTACAGGAGGCTTGCATGATACCTACACCGGAAGTAAGAGCAAGATTTTTAAATTAGTATGGAAAAGAAAAAAACACTGGTACTTGGTGCGTCTGATAATCCGGCACGATACAGTTACCTGGCTATAAACCGACTGAAGAATTACGAGCACCCTGTTGTTGCCATTGGTAAAAAAAAAGGCATGGTTGCAGGAATTGTTATTGAAACAGAAAAAATACCGGTAGCAGAAATAAATACAGTTACCCTTTATTTAAGCGCTCAGCATCAAAAAGAATATTACGATTATATCATCTCCCTTTATCCCAAAAGAATAATTTTTAACCCCGGCGCCGAAAATGATGAGCTGGCCGAACTGGCACTTAAAAATAATATTAAACCCCTGGAAGCCTGTACATTGGTATTGCTAAGTACCGGCCAGTATTGATTTGCAGCAGATTCGTATAAACCCGTAACTCCTTGTAGTAGTTTTACTATTTTATGCTTAACCGGCTAAATTATTTTTAACAAAAGATAATAAAGCTTTAAGGTTTGCGTTTCCATATAAGAACTTTAATATCCAATAATCAAGAAAACAAGTAAATCCTATGAAACGCCATGCCCCCTATGCATTGTCTTTACTGTTGTCATTTATAGTGACTACGGGATTTTGCCAGAGTAATCCAAAACCAAAGCAATTCAGCAGCTTTCCTGAAATAATCAATTGCAGCGAACAGGAATTGTCAAAAGTATTTACCACATCACCGGGACAAACGATCAGTCTTTCTTTTTCAAATAATTTTATTTTTGCCGGCACTGTAACAAGTAACCTGGCTAAATATGCCAATCTGCAGTCAGCAGTAATCGTATCGCCCGACTATTCAAATACTGTTTTTGGTGTTTCAAAAATCACCAATCCCGATGGTTCCATTTCTTACGTGGGCCGTATTATCAATAAAAATTATTTTGATGGTTTTGAGTTGAAGAAAAATGCATCAGGTATTTATCAACTTAAAAAAATAGAAACCGACCGTGTAATACCCGACTGTGCTTTAAATTAAAGAAAACAAAAAATAAAAGAACCTTACCATATCCAACTATCCACCTAAAACCCTAGAAATGAAAAAGATTTTTACATCGCTAATTTGCACAGCACTGTTACTGATTTCATTCAGTGCTTTTAGTGTTCCTAAATTAAATAGCTTTCCATCTGCAACGGCAACCATTTTTCTTGACTTTGACGGACATTATGTGCAGAGTACATTCTGGAATAGCGGCAACCCTATTAACTGTGTAGCATCGGGTATGACCGATCCGCAAATAACTGAAGCTTTTAACCGTGTTGCAGAAGATTTCAGACCCTTTGATGTAAATATTACAACAGACTCTACTGTATTTTTAGCAACACCGTTAAGCAAACGCATAAGAATTATTATAACATCAACAAGCAACTGGACTGATCCCGGAACTACAGGTATCAGTTACACCGGGTCTTTTATATGGGGAGATGATACACCAGCTTTTGTATTTAGTGACCGTTTGTTATACTCACCCAAAAAAACAGGTGAGTGCATTTCGCATGAGACTGGCCACACTGTTGGTTTATCACATCAATCTAAATACAATGCAATTGACTGTAATACACCTGTTGAGCCGTATAGCACCGGTTATGGATCGGGCGAAACAGGATGGGCGCCCATAATGGGAAATAGTTTGAACCGTAATTTCAGTAACTGGAATGACGGCCCTACACCTTATGGCTGCACAGTAACACAGGATAACCTTACTACCATTACAACTCAGAATGGATTTGGGTATCGTGTTGATGATTATAACGAGACACTCAACGGAAGCACCGTTGCATTTGCTGCAAATAGTTTTAATGTTAACGGCATTATTACAACCAATACAGATAAAGATGCTTTTAAGTTTACATTAAATTCAAATTCTAATTTTCATATTGCTACAGCACCATTTAGTGTTGGAGCTGCCTGTTCAGGTGCGAATCTTGATATCGTAATCGAGTTATACAGTTCACCAACAACATTGATCCGCACCTACAATCCAATAACAACCTTAGGTGTTACTGTTGATACTGTTTTAAATGCAGGAACTTATTATATAAAAATTATGGGTGGCGGTAACAGTAATATCGGGTCTTACGGCAGTTTAGGTACTTATACCATCACCGGTTCATTCAGCGGTTTGCCAATACATGATGTACGCCTGAGTGGCACTGCAGATAAAGGCAAGCACAACCTCAGCTGGAAAATCATTGCAGACGAGCCAATCAAAACCATAGAAGTACAAACATCAAACGATGGTACCAACTTTACCAAACTGGCAGATGCCGGGGCAACATCAACAAAATTCTCATACCTGCCTTATAAGAACAGCACTGTTTTTTACCGCTTAAAAGTTACTTCTGTATTAGACCAAAACGTGTATTCAAACACAATAGCATTAAAAACAGAAGGTGGTGATCAAAGGCTTTTCAGGGTATCAACACTGGTAACTAATGAAATAATAATCAATGCCGATTTAAATTACCAATACAGGATAAGCGATATGAATGGTGCAACAATCAGCATGGGCACAGGCCTTAAAGGTACCAACCGTGTAAATGCTTCAAACCTGTCAAGAGGTATGTACATCATTCAGCTTTTTAACGATATTCAAAATCAAACAGAACGGATTATAAGACAGTAAGGTAGATTCATGTGTAAGTCTGGGGAGTAGCGTTAGGGGCTGCTCCCCTTTTTTATGTCCATTAATTAATGGTTAACTGTTGTTTGTTGTATTAATTTATCCGTAACTTTAAAAAACCCATTTTTATGTTATGGAGAAAATTTAACGGAGACCCCATCCAGTTGCAGATTAAAGATGCTGTTGAAGAAGTTATTAAAAGAGAAACAACAGCCGGTTATCATTTAAAAGTTTGTATTGGCACCGACAGCCAGGTAAAAGGCAAAGACACAGAATTTGCCACTGTCATTGTTTTTTTGCGTGAAGGCCATGGCGGCTTTATGTTTATTCACAACGAAAAAACATTGCTTAAATACAGCATTAAAGAAAGGATGCTGGTAGAAGTGGCAAAAAGTATTGAAATCGCTTATGAACTCTGCGACCTGTTCACTGTGTATGATGTGGATATGGAAGTACATGCCGACATCAATACCAACCCGCAATTTAAAAGTAACGAAGCCCTGCGTGAAGCCATGGGCTACATCCTGGGAATGGGTTTTGCCTTTAAGGCCAAGCCCGAAGCCTTTGCCAGCAGCAGCTGTGCTAATAAGGTGGTGAATTAAAATTGGCCTTCTTAAAAAATTCAGCAGGTTTGTATTTGCGAAAATACAGCCACCAGACTTTAATCCGCTTTACTTTCCAAACTCTTATTCGTCTCCTCAATAAAAGAAAGAATTTTTGCCTTCCCCGTTTTCTTTACAGCACTGGTTACAAAATGCTGGGGTAAAAACTGCCAGTTTTTTTTCATGGCTTCGAGAAAAGATTTTACATTCTTACTTACCACGCTTTGGTTTTCCTTATCACTTTTTGTAAAGATCAGGCAGAACGGAACGCTCCATGTTCTCAACTGCAGTAAAAATTCGAGGTCAATTTTTTGAGGGCTGTGCCGGGCATCTATCAACACAAAAACCATGGTCAGGTTTTCTCTTTTGCGCAGGTAATTTTCAATCATCTGCTCCCAGCGGTTGCGGCTTTTAATGCTCACTTTGGCAAAACCATAACCGGGCAAATCAACCAGGTACCAGGCTGTTCTTTTTACACCACCCGAAACCGGGCCTGTTTGGTTTGCTTTTGGGGTAGGTGCCGATGAGATTTCAAAATGATTCAGTAATTGTGTTTTTCCCGGCGAGCCGGATGTTTTTGCCAGCTTATCATTATCGCAAAGCATATTTATCAGCGATGATTTGCCCACATTGCTGCGGCCAATAAAAGCATACTCCGGCCTGTCGGGCAGGGGGCATTTTTCATAATCGGGGCTGCTTATAACGTATTTGGCTGATTTGATTTGCATGAGGCAAAGATACAGGAAGCTGGATACTTGATACTTGATACTGGATGGGCACTCTGCTAGGGCTGGAATTCATTATGATTTTTTTCAACTGCCTGTAAGAAATTGTTAAGCTTTTTTCCTAATAGCTCCAGTTTTAAGTGCAGTGTGTTGTATATAGCTTCATCTTTAAGCGATTCAGTTTCAAAAAGGGTTTCAAGATGATCAATAGTTTCATCATTAGATGATAACGAGTAAATTAAGAATTTTATGAAGTCGGCTTTATATCTTCTTCTTCCATAACCTTCCACTATATTACTTCTTACGGTTTTGCTTGATCTCCTTATTTGCTGGGCTTCTTCAAACTGCTCAAATTTGGGAAGTATAAAAGTCATTTTATGAATCTCAATTGATAGTTCCCTGGCTAATTGCCAAATCTCTAATTTTTTGTAACTCATTATACGGATCTTATTAGTGAATAATTAACAAATTAAAAAAACAGTATCATAAAGTCAAGCTGCTTGCTATAAAACTGGTATCCGGCTTCCGAAATTCAGTGTCAAGCATCCAGTATCCAGTATCCAGCCAGCATCCATCTGCCCAAAAACCACGTATATTTGCAACCCATGACGGATTATGCACACGATACAGTTGTACCTTATAAAGATTCGGCACTTGCTAAAAAACAGCAGGTTGCAGGCATGTTTAATGATATTGCTTTTCGCTACGATTTTTTAAACCGTTTTTTGAGTGCCGGTATAGATATCAGGTGGCGCAAAAAAGCCATTAAGCAATTGCTGAAAATACAGCCAAAAACAATACTGGATGTGGCAACCGGTACAGCAGATGTGGCCATTATGGCATCTGGTATATTAAAACCAAATAAAATTACCGGAATTGATATCAGCGATGGCATGCTGGAACTGGGCCGTAAAAAGATACAAAAGGCTGGCCTAGAGGGCAAGATTGAACTGTTAAATGGCGATTGTGAAACAATAAACTTTAAAAATGATTCGTTTG
>JAOAUI010000142.1 GCA_030157685.1 Ferruginibacter sp.
AACTAAAAACTAAAAACCCGGAACTCAGAATTATTACATTCCGCCATTAGCAGATTTGTTCATTCTCTTAATAGTACATCCCACACTGCGGCTTTCTTTTACAGTAACTTCTTTACCGGCAACCATTTCGTTAATGGCTTCTTTTAAATGTACACGGGTAATGGCAGTTTCATCCTGAGGACTGTTATCAATAGCTCCATGATAAACCAGTTTAAAATTCTTGTCAAATAAAAAACACTCGGGTGTACGGTTGGCACCAAAGGCATCGGCTACTTCGTGGTTTTTATCAACCACATAGTTCCATTGGTATCCCTGCTCTTTGGCGTAAGTCTGCATGGCAGCATAGCTGTCAGCATCTGTACGCAATGCTTCATTGCTGTTTAAAATAATTACACCCACTTTATTTTCGGTAGCAAACTTGCTGATGGCTAAAGTGCGTTCCTGGTTTTTTACCACATAGGGGCAGGTATTGCAGCTGAACATTACCAGTACACCATTTTCTTTTTTGGCATCTTTCATAGCTATTTCTTTTCCGGAAATATCCTGCATTTTAAGATCGGCTTTAGGCATGGTGCTGCCAATCTGAAGTGGATCTCCGTATGTAAAGGCAAGTGTTGCTAAAGAAGCAATGGCAATACAGCCGAATAATATTTTTTTCATGATAATTTATTTTGTTTAAAGTTATGCAATCCTGTACAGTAAGTATAACCACTCATGTATTTTTTTGTTCGGCCAGCTGTAGTTTTTCTTTTGCATCGCGTTGTTCAGCCCTTGACCTTAAAGTTTTGATACTTACATTAAGCTCAAACCCAATAAGCAATACAAGTGAATTGATAAAAACCAACGCCATTAAAACAATGATGGTACCAATAGACCCATACAAGGCATTGTATTTGCCAAAAGCATTTACGAATGATGAAAACCCAAGGGTAGCTATGATGCATAAAAAAGTGGCCAGTATTGTTCCCGGCGAAACAAGTTTCCATTTTTTGTGAACCGCCGGTGCGTATTTATAAATAAAGGCGATGGAATAAAAAACAAGGGCAACAATGACAAGCCAACGTACATAAGCAATCAGTTGCAGCCAGAAATTACTCTCTAAACCAAACCATTTTAAAAAAGCTCCCTGCGTGATGAGCAAGACCAGGCAACCCAGCACCAATCCGAAAATGAGTACTGTTAAGCGAATGGCAATCCATCGATCGTGAAGCCCGGCCCTTTTCTGAAATCCATGATAATTCTTATTGAAAGAACGCATAAGGCCCATCATGGCATTGCTGGCAAAAAAAAGTGCCAGTAATAAACCAAATGATAATAAACCGAAAACAGGTGTATCGAAAAAAGTTACTTTAATAAAATTGATGATAGTTCTGTTGTACCCTTCGGCAGGGATTATATCTTTAATGATGAGCGAAAGCTGTTTAAATATTTCCTTCTTTTTTATAAAAGGTAAATTGGGTATCAGCGTAAATAAAAATAAAAACGATGGCGGTATGGCCATAATGAAATTATAGGCAATGGCCGAAGCCCTTTCTGTTAAACCAACGGTTTTAACCTGGCGGTAAAAAAAACGCACCACATCATACAGCGGCACACCTTCAAAGCCGGGTAAATACCAGTGCTTGCTTTTATTTAAGATAAAAGCAATGGGAATGCTGGTAATTATTTTGCGCTCTAATTTGGTCATGTAAATAGATATGCAATATAGTAATTAAAGATTTTAACAGCATATCACGAGTAAACCCGGTGCATTTGTAATTGCTGCAAGGGTTGCTTACTTTATACCTACACTATCCAAAAAGTGCTGGTAGTTTTTTGCATTTACAAGATGTTCTTCGTAAGACTGACAGAAATTTGATAAACCAGACCAATCGGGCCTTGCTACAAAATAAATGTAATTGGTTTGCGGTGCATTTAAAACTGCATCAATAGTCTTTGTTGATGGTGTGCAAATAGGGCCGGGAGGCAAGCCTGCATTTATATAAGTATTATAAGGCGAATCAAAAGCAAGATGCTTTAGCAAAATTCTTTTTAACCCAAAATTTTTCATGGCAAATTTTACGGTTGGGTCGGCCTGCAGTTTTATACCGGTATTTATGCGGTTCATGTATACACTGGCAATTTTTCCTTTGTCTGCTTCCTTGTTTGTTTCTTCTTCTACAATACTGGCCATGGTGTAAACCTGCTCTGGTGTTAGGTTTAAAGCTTTTGCTTTGTTCAGGCGGTCGGTGTTCCAGAATTTTTCTTTTTCATTGTACAACTTATCAATGATTTTTTCTGCAGATGCATTCCACAGCATACTGTAGGTGTTTGGAACCACAATGGTCATCAAGGTATTGTTGTTTACATTGAATTTTTGCAGCGTTTTTGTATCAGTTAAAACATCCATTACGCTGGCAGAGTCGCATTCAAAATTGGCAGCAATTTTTTGCGCCAGGTCTTCCTTTAATCTTAATTTATTGATGACCAGGTTTACCGGCGCCTGGTTGCCCGAACGTAACATACGTATTAACGTAAAAATGCTGCTGCCGTTTTTTACCTGGTAACGGCCTGCTTTAACCAACCGTGGGTATTTTAATTGTTTTGATATCAGGTCGAAAAAATAAGTGGAGCTGATGATTTTCTGGTCTATTAACGATTGCCTTACATCGCTGTAAGCAGTGCCTGTTTTAATATAGAAATATTTGCTTTCGGGCGCCGAAACAGTGGGGCCAAAAACCTGCCATGCTGCATAGCCGCCTACAAGTAATACAATTAATAAAATGCCGTAGATCAATTTCTTTTTCATATAGGGCAAAGTAAATAAAAAACCCCGTCAGCGTGTGACGGGGTTCAAAATTATTTTGTAAAATTTATTTTTTACTAGTATCAACGCCAGCAGGGGTAGCTGTGTTTGGCGTAGTTGCTTTTGCTGGCTTGGTATTGATGTTTTCCTGTAATTCTTTATTGGGTGCCGAGCCGGCTCCATCCTTTGGAATAAAAGCAGGGGAAACGATACACAGTATACCTACAATGGCTGCAAATAACCAGGTGCCTTTTTCAAGTACATCGGTAGTTTGCTTAACACCCATTATCTGGTTGCCAAAACCGCCAAAACTGCTTGATAAGCCACCACCTTTGGGGTTTTGAACCAATACGATCAATCCCAGTACCACAGAGGCAATAATCACTAAAATTCCAAATAAAATCAACATATTATAATCCTTTTAAGTTTTCTAATTTGGCTGCAAAGTAAGTGCTTTTGGCAGGATTGAGCAAACTTAATTTTTGGTACACTTCGCTTGCTTTGGCCATTTTGCCCTGCCTGGCAAATACCTCGGCCATAGATTCGGTCAGTACTTCGGTCTCGGTATTGCTGTTTTCGGCCAGTAATTGTACGCTGGTATCAGTTTTTACGGGGTTTTCTGCCTCATTTTCCACATGTACCTTTTTCATGGTTTTAAGCCATTCTGTAAAACTTTTAAGCTGTTTGCCCAGTTTATCGGCGGTTTGCACTTCTTCGGTTAACTTAATACCCTGTGATGCAAAATAATCAACCATGTGCATGGGTTCAAAAAGCATGGCTTCGGCAGCAAGATTTGATTTTTGCTCAGGCATTTTCAATTCAATATGCATGGGCTCAATTTCTTTTTCCTGGTGATGGGTATTGGGATCCGGGGCATCTGTATTATCGGGCAGGTCATCAACTATTGCCATTTCCGGTAGTGGAATAATTGTTTCCGGTACTGTAATTTTTGGTTCCTCAACAATTGCTACTGCACTTGTTTGTTTTATTTGAAAATTAAGCCAGTGCGGATTATTGAAGAAGAGGTTTGTTTTTACTGCCTGCTTTTCAAATGCAGCGTCATCATCTTTTATATTTTGCAACAGAAAAAAATGTGCCGGCGAAAAATAAGGATGCCTGTCTGTGAGTTCTTTTAAAAAATCAGCATTACCGGTATCAGAAAAATTCCTGTTAAATAAAGATTCAAAGATTGCTGTGTTGTGCTGCATGGTGCAAATCTACATTATACCGACTATACATTATAAATAGTTCACCGGTTTTTCTGTCGGCATAATACCATCTAATATTTCAACACAGCCCGTTGGACTGCTTATGAAATAAAGATGGTATTACCAGTTAGAAAAAATCTTATTAAAAATGGCATCGGTTAAATTCTTTGCAATATCATCGCCTTTTGACTGCTCAACCTGGCTAAGGCTGAGGTTTGCATCAAAATCAACACTGTAGGTTACATCGGCCTCAAAACTCTTTTTTTCGTCGAGTGTGTTTTTAAATACAAGATGAAACTCGGCAGTAAGCCTGTTTAAGGTGGTGTTATTACCGCTTATTCCGGTTGTGCTGGTATAGTACCTCGATACATAGCCGCTGATATCATAATGAGCATCATCATCATTGGTTTGGCGAAGCCGGGTAGTACCAATAATTTTTTGTTTTAGTTTTTCGGTAAGCTGCGGACTTAATTGCGGGTTCTTGTAATCAGCCTTGTTCTCAAAATAATTTACACGAAACGTTTTTACTTCTTCAGGAATAGGGGCAGTGTCTTTGAAACCGTATTTGCAGGTAGCGAAGTTGAAGGTTACAAGCAATAAGAAACAAGATGCAAGCACTTTCAGGTTGCCCCATCTTGCATCCGGTATCCAGTATCCAGTATCCTGCTTTTTATTCTTCAATATCATATTCTTTCAGTTTTCTGTATAAAGTTCTTTCACTAATGCCCAGGTCGAGCGATGCATCTTTACGTTTGCCTTTGTGTTTCTTTAGTGCTTTTATGATGAGCTCTTTTTCTTTATCCATAATACTTAATGATTCTTCCACGTCTTCATGATGGTCTATCACTTCATTATTATGCGGCAGAAAAACGGGTTTTGATGAAGATGCATTTGAAGGGTTGCCATTCAACTCGGCAAAAGACTGATCATTATAAACCGGCGCATGGCGGGCAATGTCGGGGTTTTGCAACAGGTCGAAGAACATCTTTTTCAGCTCGTTCACATCTTTCTTCATATCAAAGAAAAGTTTGTACAGGATATCCCGTTCATTGGCAAATTCACTCTGGCTTACCGAACCTGCACCACCCGCCAAAACCGGCAGGCGTGAATAATTATGTTCGGGTAAAAAACTCTTCATGGTATTTGCGTTGATCACTTTATCCTGGCTAAGCACCGATATCTGCTCTGCAATATTCTTCAATTCACGCACATTACCCGGCCAGGGGTAGTTAATTAACACATCTTTTGCCCCTTCATCCAGCTGCACGGGTGTGCCTTTGTAGCGGTCGGCAAAATCGGTTACAAATTTGCGGAACAGTAAATAAATATCTTCCTTCCTGTCTCTTAATGCCGGAACCCTGATGGGCACCGTGTTTAAGCGATAGTACAGATCTTCCCTGAATTTGTTTGTTTGTGTATATTCAATCAGTTCTTTATTGGTTGCAGCAATTACCCGTACATCTGTTTTTTGTACTTTACTGCTGCCCACACGAATGTATTCGCCGGCTTCCAGCACCCGTAACAA
>JAOAUI010000143.1 GCA_030157685.1 Ferruginibacter sp.
TTGCCGGCAGTGAGATCAATGATGATCCGCTGCAACCCATATCACGCTATGCATTGGATTTGATTGAAGAGAAAGGCG
The DNA here is from genome assembly GCA_030157685.1 of Ferruginibacter sp. Lineage (GTDB taxonomy): Bacteria > Bacteroidota > Bacteroidia > Chitinophagales > Chitinophagaceae > Ferruginibacter. The sequence continues at coordinate 79 of JAOAUI010000143.1, forward strand.
ATGACACTCCTATCGCCTGGTTACATCGAAGCCAGCGCTATGGTGAAAAACTGGCAACACCCGATGTTAGCGTAGCAGACCTGATTGGTGATATTGACCCTATAAAAGCGGCTAATCTTAAACTTAGTTTTGCGGATGAAAGGGTCTTGCATTACGGCATCATCCCCCGCAGCAACCGCTGCATTTTTGTAATTAATGAATTGCCCGATCTGCAGGCAAGGATACAGGTTTCGCTTTTTAATATTTTAGAAGAGGGCGATTTGCAGATACGTGGATTTAAATTAAGATTACCGCTTGATGTTTTATTTGTGTTTACCGCCAACCCCGAGGATTATACAAACAGGGGCAGTATTGTAACACCACTAAAAGACAGGATTGAAAGCCAGATCTTAACGCACTATCCAAAAACACTTGAAACAGCTTTGGAAATAACCGAACAGGAGGCGGCCATTAATGAAGCCCAGCAGCAAAAAGTAAAAGTGAGTGATTTGATAAAGCGGTTGATTGAACAGGTTGCATTTGAAGCCCGTGGAAGTGAACTGGTAGATAAAAAAAGTGGTGTAAGTGCCAGGCTCAGCATCAGCGCTTATGAAAATGCTATCAGTGCTGCTGAAAGAAGAGCTTTAATTAACAATGAAACCGAAACACAGGTTTGGCTGAGCGATCTGATCGGTATCATCCCTTCCATAACCGGTAAAATAGAGCTGGTGTACGAAGGTGAGCAGGAAGGCCCTTACCAGGTTGCATTTAATTTACTGGAGCGTTCTATCCGTACACAGTTTGGACAGTACTTTCCAAACCCTGATACATTAAAAAAGAAGAGAAGTAAAGAAGCTGCGCCGGAAGAAAATCCGTACAAAGCCATTACCCGCTGGTTTGATGCCGGCAATAATCTCAATAATTTTTTTGAAACAAAAGATGAAGACAAAGTGCAGTTGCTTTATAAAGTAGATGGCCTGCATGCACTTGTAAAAAAACATTTTAAATCAGCATCAGATAAAGAAAACGCTTTGCTGATGGAATTTGTTTTGCATGGCCTGGCAGCGCATTCGCTCATTAGTAAAAAAATACTGGAGGGTAAGATTGAGTTTAAAGACCTGATGGGCAGTATGCTCAATATCGGCACACAGCACTTTAGTGAAGAAGATTTTAATGAAGATGATTTTAATTAGGATTCCCATGTAATATTATATATAAAACCATTCCCCGATGCACCGTCTGAATCTTCAGTACGGTGCATTTA
>JAOAUI010000144.1 GCA_030157685.1 Ferruginibacter sp.
TTCATGTAATGTGAATTGCGGTAACTGTGGCGAAGCGTATAAAATATGCCAAACAGGATGCCGATGGTAATTCCTTTTAAAAGATCGGTTGCCAATATTCCGATTACAGTTGCCATGAAAGGAATGAACTGTTCCCAACCTAATTTGTACATCTGATTAAATAAGGACGGCTTGGCAAGTTTGTATCCAACCATCAAAAGAATAGCAGCAAGGCTGGCAAGCGGGATCATGTTTAGTAACCCGGCAATAGTTATTGCTGATATTAATAAAAACACACCATGAAGTATGGCAGACATTTTTGTTTTGCCACCAAAGTTTATATTGGCCGAACTGCGTACGATAACCTGGGTAATTGGTAATCCGCCAATCATGCCCGACACGATATTACCAAGCCCCTGTGCTTTTAATTCCCTGTTTGTTGGGGTAACCCGTTTGCTGGGATCCATTTTGTCTGTTGCTTCAACACATAACAGGGTTTCTAAACTGGCAACAATGGCCAACACGATCGCAATTTTCCATACCTCAAAATTGGTAATAGCAGAAAAATCAGGAAATGTAAACTGGCTGAAAAACTCGGTTAAATTACTTGCAACCGGTATTCTTACAACCTGGTCATCAGCCAGACTAAAATTTAATGTACCGGCCTTAAACAGGTAATTCATTACTATGCCCAATACTACTACTACAATGGGACCCTGTATAAGTTGAAATATTTTATGTTTTTTAGTAAGTACCTGGTCCCATAAAATGAGAATGGCCAAAGATATACCTGCTATTAAAATTGCTCCGGGTGTAATAAAATCAAAGGCTTTTGTAATTTCTGAGAATGTATTTTCACCATCTGCCTGTAAAAAGGCATCATCACCTTCGGCGTCTTTATCCCATCCCAATGCATGTGGTATTTGTTTTAAAATAATCAACAAACCTATACCTGTAAGCATTCCTTTAATTACCGATGAAGGGAAGAAATAGGCAATAAAACCGGCTTTGGCAAATCCAAGGGCTAATTGAATGATTCCGGCTAAAACTACTGCAAGCAAAAATGCCGGCCAGGAGCCCAGGGTAGCAATGGAAGTTAATACAATTACTGCCAGGCCTGCTGCCGGGCCACTAACTCCCAGTGGCGAACCACTGGCAATACCAACCACAATACCACCAACAATACCAGCAATGATGCCCGCAAATAATGGAGCTCCGGATGCAAGGGCAATACCAAGACATAATGGAACCGCCACAAAAAAAACGACAATACTGGCTGGCAAATCGCTCTTAATTTCTTTAAACATGTTTTTGATGTCCATAAATAGTTGTTTATTGGTTTGAGAAGACAAAGATAGTAAAAATATTTATAAAGATAGTATTACTATCTCATAGAATTGTAAAACTTTTAACTACTTTTGCAGTCTTAAGTATTAAAAGCGCTTTAAAGTGGTAAAGAAAATTCGTTAACAGGCCTAAATTTTATAAAAATGGAACTACAGCTTCAGATAAAAATGAATAAAAAACTGTTTTTGCGTGACCCCGAGCAGACAGAATTGGGAAAGAAAATTATTCAACACAGCATTGAAGTAATAAATAAGAACGGCTTTGAGGCATTTACATTTAAAAAACTGGCAGAAGATATTAACTCGACTGAAGCTGGAATTTACCGGTACTTTGAAAACAAGCATAAGTTATTGATGTATATCACCGCATGGTACTGGAGCTGGCTTGAGTACCGGATAATGATTCATACGCTGAATGTAAATGATCCTGAAGTTAAACTAAAAAAAGTAATTCAGCTATTGGCCGCAACAGTAGAGGATGATATAGACACCAGTCACATTAATGAGAATATACTGCACCAGATCATCATTGCTGAAGGAACAAAAGCTTATTTAACCAAGCATGTTTCTGAAGATAATAAAGATCAGTTTTTTAAACCTTATAAAGACCTTTGTGCAAAGGTTGGCCAAATTATATTGGAATGCAATCCGAAATATAAATATCCCAAATCACTTTCCAGCACTATTATAGAAATGGCACATTTTCAGAATTTCTTCATGAACAATCTTCCTGCTTTAACCGATTTTGGTAAAGAAGACGAATCAAAAGTAGTAGCCTTTCTGGAGGAACTTGTCTTTTCTGCTATCAGTTAAAGTAAACTTTAAAAAGGCATTAATTTTTTGTGCTGTCAGTTTTTGGAGCTGAAAGCAGCGGTGGCGCTGCAATAGTAGCCGGCGCAGCTGTTGTTGTAACTGTTGACGGTGCTGCCGGTTTGCTGTTTAAAGGTGCACCCACGGCTATATCGCATCTATGCCCGGGCTCTCCATGTGGAGGGTTCATGCCTGGGGCAGTTTTTGTTGTATTGGGAACTTCCTTCATTGTTATCTGTGGCTGTGCGTTCGCTGTAGCTGGCTGTACTGTTGCAGGTGGTGCTGGTTTACTGTTTAATGGTGCACCAACAGAAATATCGCAACGGTGTCCCGGCTGGCCATGCGGCGGATTCATACCCGGTGCTGTAGCCGTTTGTGCTGCCGTTTGTGTTATCATTTGCGGGTTGGTTACCATTTGATTATTCTGTGGGTTCATGGTAACAGTTTGCGGCTGCGTTACATTTATAGGCTGATTTACAGCACCCGGAATTACTGTTGTATTAGCAGGCGCAGTAGTTCCCGGTATGGTAACCTGGCCCGGGGTTGTTGGACTGGTTACTGCTGTTTGTACAGGTGTGGTATCAGTTCCTGCAGGGATTATTGATTTATCCACAACTTCTTTATCACTATTTCCACCACAGGATACAAGGCCGGCAATTGCTATTAAACCAGCTACAGTATATATTTTCAATTTCATACGATTTATTTTAGTAGCACAATTTACGGGTATTTGAGTAAAATGCAAAGAGAGGCAGTGGCAGCAACTTTTTGTTAAGTGCCGGCATTTTACTTATCATCTGTTTTTTTGGCTACAATACACATTGATTCAGCTTTATAAAGTTGTTTGCCAAATACTGCATCTGGTTCATTTTCTGTTTTTTTAGAACTTACAAAATGAAGAAGATTAGTCTCCAGCATATTAATCCATTCTTCCGGTGTGTACATATTAAAGCCATATTTAGCAAATGGCATCTGAACCAGGCTTTCTTTTGTGCGCATGGCCGTATAAAATGTACCGCCAGGTTTAAGCACACGGTAAATTTCTTTTAAATGATCAGCCGGTTGCTCCCAGAAATAAATGACGTTGATGCAAAAAACTTTGTCAAAACTATTATCATCAAAAGGAATTTTATCACTGCTGCCAAATTGCAAAGTAAGTTTTCCGGAGTTTGTGGTTGATGGATTGTTAGCTGAGGCTTCTTTTACCATTTCAGAAGAAAAGTCAAGTCCGTAAATTGTCAGGTTGTTTGCGGTAGAAAATATCCTGTCAAAAAACTTTCCATTTCCAAAGCCAATCTCTAAAATTGATTCGTTGTCTTTCAACTGCATGGCATCAATTGTAAAATCATAGAGGAAACTGTTGATTTTATTCATTTTGTTTCCAACCTTGCCAGCCAGTATTCCTCCTGGTTTGCGTAATTGTTTTGCAAGAATTTTGCTTAAAAACCGGTTAATAAAATTCTGTTTCATGCTTATTATTTTATTTTGATCCAAACACAGCTCCAACCAACAAACTAACAAATCCGGTTATATTGGCAAGCTGGCGGTATTGAAAAATGCGGAACCACTTTGTCCTGTAATCTGTCCAGTTTGCAGGAATATTATCGGCCGACCAGGTGTTGATGATATCATTGATAGGCAGGTTGCCTTTTACAGTTAATAAAGTATCTGCCACCAAAGCAACAAATGCAATGGATGCAGTTATAAATACCAGGCTTCCGGGATTTTTGATATTCAGTATCACCAGCAGTAAACTGAAAAGCAATGCAGCATATATCACATACTTAAAGTTGCCTCTCATACTGGTGTCTATCAGTTTTCGTATTTCGGTATAAGAGCCTGCCTGTAGATTAAGCTGTACATCTTTTAAAGCTAAAATATACATGAAAGACTGGCTTACGATAATGCTGTATGTAATGAGTGTGAAGAAAAGAATAATCTTGTTTGCCATGATTAATTGATTTAGTTAAGTGAATTTAAATTTTTGTTTTGATAAATTTTATGCCAACAATTACCAGCCAAACCAGCCAAAGTGTGCTGCCAATAAATCCTGCCATATCCCATACCGGAAAGCCGGGCATTACGGTTGCAAACAATTCGGCCTGGGCCAATAAATAAATAAAGGCGCTGATGAAGCCAAGCAGGTTAACCCATTTTGGAAAAAGCTTCAGCCTGGTAAAAGAGAGGGACATTAAAACGGTCCAGATGATAGTGAATAACTGGCCTATATGTTCGCCTAAAATAACACCTCCAAACTGGTGAATGGTTTTAAAAGACATGATGGCGGCAGCTTTGGTAGCTTCATCGGTTGCTGTTACAAAACTGTTGGCTAAAACAGGCACCACAAAGGTCCAGCGCAATAAGCCAACCATCTGAACAATTAACCCGATAACGCCAATCGTTGTGGCAGTGCGTACCAGCGGCGACCTGTTTTCAAGCTTTTGGCCAATGCGGATATAGGCCGGTATTAATGGCAGGCCAATCAGTGCAAAAGCAAACCATGCCCAAATGAGTTGGTTTCCTCCCTGGTGAAATTTGGTAAGGATGATGGCTGTATCCTCCCTTAAAATATCGGGGTATTGGAATATGATGGTTAGTATGGTGTAAGGAATTAATACGCCAACTGCTCCTGCAATTAATAACCATCCGGTTGTTTTTTCTTTTTTCATATCATCGTTTTTATTTGTGATTGATGATACAAAGGTGCGGCGCCAAAAATGGCTGGTACTGGACAAATGTCCATAAATTACAATCAGCAGATATTACTGCGGATGCGGCTTAAATGCCTGGGTGTAACTCCCAGTATTGAGGCAAGATATTGCAAGGGTATCTGTTGGAGCAGGGCGGGCTCTTCTTTCATTAAAGATGCATAACGTTCTTCGGCAGTCATAATGATCAGTTTACTCCTGCTTTCATCAATGCCTGCCAACACCTGCTCAATTGCTTCTATGTAAAATGCTTTAAAGGCATCGCTTTCCTTTTTTAATTTTTTCAGGTCATCATAATGTATCTGCCATACTTCCGAATCAACCAGGGCTCTTACAAATTCTTTACCGGGCTGCTGTTTATAAAAACTACTTAACGATGCCAGAAAAGTATTCTCACCAGATACATAGGTCGTTATTTCTTTACCATCTTTTAAATAAAAATACTGAAACAATCCTTTGCTGATAAAAGCAAGGTACTTGCTGGTTTTGCCTTCCTCGGCAAAAAAATCTCCTTTGGATATTTTTTTAAATTTGAATGCTTCGGCTATTGGCGAAATTTCGCTGACCGGAACTCCATTTCCTAAAAAATGTGACAGTAGCTGTTCCAAAATGAAGGTTTTGTGATGATGATATGAAGCCGACAGATTTTGAAGTTAAGAATTATTG
>JAOAUI010000145.1 GCA_030157685.1 Ferruginibacter sp.
AAAAGTGTTATTAACTCTAAACTCTATGGCCGAACTTTGGGGGAGCTTACACCTTGCCTACCCCCTAATTTATCTTAATATACTTAGATGTAGAATTTAAATCTCTTAATTATAAATGTTTTTGTTTCATAAACCGGCAATCTTTTTTACTTTGTTTGTATATTGCCCGCCTTCAAAATTTGTATTCATAAAAATATCAAGCATTTTTTCAGCATCCCCATCACTAACAAAACGGGCAGGAATGCAGATGATATTGGCATCATGTTGTTTGCGGGCAAGTTCGGCCAGTTCTTCGCCCCAGCAAATGGCAGCCCTTATTCCTGGATGTTTATTGGCAGTCATGGCAACACCGTTGGCGCTGCCGCATAATAAAATGCCAAAAGCAGCTTCGCCTTTTTCTACGGCCGATGCAACGGGATGAGCAAAATCGGGATAGTCAACAGAATCTTTATTGTAAGTTCCAAAATCATGGAATTTCACGCCCTCACCTTCCAGGAAAGAGATCAGGTCTTCTTTACAATCAAATCCGGCATGATCGCATGCAATGGCAATGGGGAGTGTGAGGTTGAAGGGGGACATAATTAATGGATAATTGATAATGAAATAATGGATAATGTCTTTGTAAAATTACGGTATAAAAATTACTTGAAACGGTAAAAAACAATGATTCTCTAAGGCTTCATTATCAATTATCCATTTAAAAATTATCCATTAAAATCAGCTCCACTCTTTTTCTTCTTTAGCTTTTTTTCTGTCAACACGGGCAACAAGCTGTATGCTGATCCAATAAAGTATTAGTAGCGGCAATGCTACAATTACCTGGCTCGATATATCCGGTGATGGTGTAATGATGGCTGCAACAAGCAGTATAAGTACAAACGCATACTTGGAATATTTTTTTAAAAATCTGGCAGATATCAACCCTATCCTGGCTAAAACATAAGCCAGAATGGGTAGTTCAAAAGCTATACCGCAACCCAGAATTAAATTGGTAAGGCTATCAATATAATCATTGATGGTAGGTTTGTATTGTATTGCACCTGATGTACCCAATGTAAACGAGGCTAAAAAATTAAATGTAAAAGGAGCCAGTAAATAATAGCCAAAAGCTGCACCCAAAAAGAAACACAGCGATACCCAAAAAATACTTCCCCTTGCATATTTTTTTTCTTTAGCCGAAAGGGCGGGGGTAATAAAACGCCATAGCTCCCAAAAAATATACGGAAAAGCAACAATAACAGCCCCGATCATGGCTATACTTAATGCAGAAGTGAACGTGCCATTAACCTGTGTAACTAAAAATTCGATTTTTACCGGGGGCATACATAAACTGTTGCCAATGCCAAGCCAGTTTCCAAACCTGCATAAAGTATCATAAGTAATAAAATGTTCGCTTGAGGGGGCAAGTATAATATTATCATACACCCAATCCCGGAACACAAAAATGATAATAGCCGCCGCCAGCCAAACAATTACCGAACGCATCAGGTGCCAGCGCAATGCCTCCAGGTGGCCCATAAAGGACATCTCTTCCGGTTCTGCCGCTTCTTTATTGCGCAGGCGCTTAAAAAACTGTTTTCTATCTGATGATGCTGTGGCCAAGAGTAAAATTTGATTTGCAAAGGTAAAGCACTAAAGCATTAATTAAACAGTTGTTTCCTATTATTGAAAAACGGAAGTTCCGGAAAAAAGAGAAGCCCCTGTAGAAACAGGGGCCGTTACCAAAACTAACTGCTTATGAGAAATTTGAATTATCGTTGTTAACTACCTCGCTTTATCCTTTCTTCATCACTTTTTAATCTTTGTAACGCTGTAGTATTTATATAAACGCAAAAGGGATGCCAAAGGTTTTATACTTACTGTTAAGTATTTCATAATGCTCAGTTTTTATTAAAACCTGATAATTATGTAACGAAAAAAAGAACTTATTATTTTTAAAAGAACTGTTTTATCCTTTTTTTGATTCAGATAAAACTTTTACAAGGCATGTAGTTATAGACTTTTTCTACATACAGGAGTTTAACGCAAATAAAAAAGCACGCTGATTTTCAGCGTGCTATAACATTTCTTTACAGGTTTTACTATTTAATAAAGCCTTTAATAAGGTCCATCAATCCGCCACCACCATTACTTTGTTGCTGGTTTTGGGCACCGCCTGCCAGTTTGGAAACAATATCCATTAATCCTCCGCCACCGCCACTTTGGCTGCCGCCACCGGTAAACTGGCCAATCAGATCCTGAAAATTAAAACCGCTGTTGCCGCCTGCCTGCTGCTCCTGAACCACTTCGGCTGTTTTTCCACCGGTTATCGAATTCAATAAACCTTCCAGGGAAAAGGTACTGTTATTGGGGTCGTTGGTTTTGTTTATCAAATTACCAATAACATCGGGTATTAAACTATTGGCCACATTATTTGCCTGGTTGCCCCCAATATTATATTTGCTTGTTAATTTTCCTGCAAAATGGCCAATCATCATGTTTACGATGGGATTGTTTAACAGGCTGCTCTTATCGCCACCCTGGCCGCCATTGGTAAACATCGAAATAATATTTTGCAAGCCGCCACCGGCAACCATATTGCGCAAGCCAGAAGCAACGGTGTTGGTAGCTTCGGCAACCACTTCATTATTTTGTTCATTAGGTACATCAGGATTGTTAATTACAGAATCAGTTGCAGTTCCTTTCACCAGGTTAAATAATTCTTCTAACATAAGTTTTTGTTTTTGATGATAAATTGGTAATGATTAATACAAAAGAAAGATAATATTTTTAATGTTACCCAATCATTAAAAATTATAATCTTTAATTCTGTGTTGTTAATTTTTCGGCATTTTCGGCAAATTGCAGCGCTTCCAGAAATTCGTTTAATTCGCCATTCAATACGCTGTCTAAATTATAAACCGTTAAACCAATGCGGTGGTCGGTAACACGGCCCTGGGGATAATTGTAGGTTCTTATTTTGGCACTGCGGTCGCCGGTGCTTACCAGGCTTTTACGCATGTGTGCGGTGGCGTCTTCCACTTTCTTAACCTCTGCTTCATACAAACGGGTCCTCAGCATTTCCATGGCTTTTAACCGGTTTCCCAACTGGCTACGGTCTGTTTGGCACATTACCACAATACCCGTTGGTTTATGGGTTAAAAAAACCTTGGTTTCCACTTTGTTTACGTTCTGTCCGCCGGCACCACCACTTCTGGCAGTTTCCATTTTTACGTCACTTTCTTTTAATTCTACATCCACTTCTTCGGCCTCGGGCATTACCGCCACGGTTACCGCACTGGTATGTACACGGCCGCTGGCTTCTGTATCAGGCACACGCTGTACACGGTGTACACCGCTTTCAAATTTTAAAATGCCATACACTTCATCGCCTACCACTTCAACCTGTACCTCTTTATAACCACCAACTGTTCCTTCGCTTTCGCTTAGTATGGCAGTTTTCCAGCCTTTCTTTTCGCAATACTTTAAATACATACGCAGCAGGTCGCCGGCAAAAAGCGAAGCTTCATCACCGCCGGTACCGGCCCTTATTTCTAAAATAGCATTCTTATCATCATAAGGGTCTTTTGGTATCAGCATATTGCGAAGCTGTTTCTCCATCAGCTCTTTTGTCGCCTCCAGCTCGGGTAATTCCTGTTTGGCAAGATTGCGCATTTCCTCATCATCGCCGTTCAACACTTCTTTGTTAAACTCAATATCATCAAGCAGTTTAACATAGGCATTGCGGGCATTTACAATTTTCTCCAGGCTGCGGTATTCTTTACTGGTGGAAGTAAATTTTTTGTTGTCACTCACAATCTCCGGATTGGTGAGTGCTACTCCCAGGTTGTCGAATCTTCCTTTTATAGCATCTAATTTATCTAACATAGTATCTTTGCTCCCAACTCAGCCAACCGGTTGAGCATATGTATTTTACTTATTTATCGGGAGCGGCAAATTTACAATATATCAAGCAATCATTTTGTACAGAAAATTTTCAGCAGATAAAATCTTTAATGGCTATCAATTCCTGCAGCAACAGGTATTAATAACAGATGCATACGGTGTTATTGTAGATATTGTTGATGAAAAAGAAACCGGGGACGATGTTGAAAAACTGAACGGAATCCTTTGTCCCGGCTTTATTAATGCCCATTGCCACCTGGAACTTTCGCACATGAAGGGCCATATACCCAAACACACCGGCCTGGTTGATTTTGTTTTAAAAGTAGTTACCGAAAGGCATTATGCAGAACAGGAAATTTTTGATGCCATAGAAAATGCCGAAGATGAAATGTTGCAAAATGGTATTGTTGCTGTGGGCGATATCTGCAACAACACCCTCTCAATTTCTCAAAAAACTAAAGAAAGATTACGGTATCATAATTTTATTGAAGCCAGCGGTTTTATTCCGGCATTGGCAGAAGAGCGGTTTCAAAAATCATGGAAGATATTTGAGGAATACCTGTTAACCTTAAATACGCAACGCTCAACTGTTTGCCCCCATGCGCCTTACTCGGTATCGCCCGGCATGTTTAGCATGATAAACGATTTGCCCAACAATAATTTACTAACCATACACAACCAGGAAACCGAAGCCGAAAACGAATTTTTTGAAAAAGGTACCGGAGATTTCCTACGGCTGTACAAACAAATGGGGATTGATATTTCTTTTTTTAAACAAACAGGTAAAACAAGTTTACAAAGCTGGCTGCCGCATTTTACAAAAGGGCAGTCAATAATTTTGGTTCACAATGTATGCACATCAGCAGAGGATTTACTGTTTGAAAAACTGCAAACTGCAAACTGCAAACTGCGAACTTTTTATTGCCTCTGTCCCAACGCTAATCTCTACATCAGCAACATCTTACCGGATATAAACATGCTGATGCAACATACAGATAATATAGTTTTAGGAACCGACAGCCTTGCATCAAATGATGCGCTGAGTATTTTGGCAGAAATAAAAACCCTGCAACAAAATTTTAAAGATATTGATCTGGCCATTTTGCTGAAATGGGCCACCAGCAATGGCGCCAAAGCATTGCAAATGGATAAAAGCCTGGGCAGTTTTGAAAAAGGTAAACAACCCGGCGTGATACTTATTGATGAAACCGGGTTAGAAAAAGTAACCAGGCTTATCTGATTTGCAGCTCAGCATTAATCACCTCCACCACAGCCACCACTGCATCCGCCTCCGCTATCTCCACCACTGTCACCACCGCTGTCACTGCTGCCTGAGTCACTTGCATTTCCATCGCTCCAATCACCACTTGCGCCACCGCCGCCAAAATCTCCGCCACCTAATTCCGATGCATCCGAACCTCCAAAATAAGTTGAAAGCGAATCATCGGAATAATAAGTGTTTGGGCTGTCAAAACTGTAAATGGTTTTTTGCCTGCTGGCATAATTTTTCTCCTTCAGTTTTTCTTTATCATATTTGGTTTCGCCCCAAATATCTGTTGGCGGTTCAA
>JAOAUI010000146.1 GCA_030157685.1 Ferruginibacter sp.
AAGGCATTGTCTATTTTAGGTAATATGCCATCTGCCAGTTTTTTATCTTCCAGCAACTGCTGATATTTTCCTTTATTGATGAGTTGAATAACTGATGATTCATCTTCTATATTTTCCAGTACGCCTTTCTTTTCAAAACAATAGATCAGCCTTACGTTATATTGCTTTGATAAAGCAACTGCCAATGCTGAAGCAATGGTATCAGCATTGGTATTCAACATTTGCCCTTGGCCATCATGTGTTAAAGGCGCTACTATAGGCACTAAAAGATTATCCAGGAACAATTGCAAACTGTCAACTGCCAATCCACCGGACCCTGCGGGTTGAGAACTGACAACATCGCCAACAAAGCCATAATCAATTTCAGTAACAGGCCTTTTGCTTGCAGGAATGATATTTGCATCGGCCCCGGTTAAACCAATGGCATTGCAATGCATTGACTGGAGTGTTGCTACGAGTTTCTTATTGATCAATCCACCATAAACCATCGTAACCAAATCAATGGTTGCTTCATCTGTAATGCGCCTTCCGTTGATATAATTGGGCGTTAACCCCATTTGTTTGCCAATGGTTGTTGCAATTTTTCCACCACCGTGTACCAATATTTTTTTAGCATTTATAGCAGCAAATTGCTGCAGGAACAATTGCTGTGCAGCAGCATTGTCCAGTATATTTCCACCAATCTTTATAACAAATAGTTTGCCCCCATCCCCTAAAGGGGTGTTATTCAAAGCCCCTGTATTTTCTTTAGCCTCTTTCTTTATTTCAGAAACGATATCTCCTATTTTACTCAACACTTCTTCGATATTATTTAAAACTTCTTCATTTTTAAATCTTAAAACCTTAACTCCATATGCCTTTATATCACTTTCCCTCGCTGCATCGTAAATTTTCACATCTTTATTTTCATGATAGCCTCCATCCAGTTCAATTACTAATTTTACATTATGGCAGTAAAAATCAGCAATATAGTTTGCAATTGGGTGCTGCCTTCTGAATTTTATATGCCATTCATTTATTTTTATAACATTCCAAAGTATTTCTTCTGCCTGTGTCATTCTTCCCCTTAGTTCCTCTGCCAGATCAAACAATTTTGGATTTGCTCCGTAGTGCATATTATGCTTTTCTTTATCCCCTGAAGAAGAGTTATTTAAATTTTCGTTTCTGCTATCATTACTCATAAATAATTGAGTTTTATAATTATTTTTTCCTCTTTGAATAACTCCCTTTTAGGGGATGGGGGTTAATATGCTTGCCAAAACAGCCTGTGCAGCCCAAACCCGGTTACCAGCCTGTTGTGTAACCAAACTATTATTGCCATCTAATATCTCATCACTTAATTCAACATTACGCCTTACAGGAAGACAATGCATAACTTTTGCATCATTCGTTAATGCCAGTTTTTTATTGGTAAGCATCCAATCTGTATTGCCTGTAATTATTTTTCCATAGTCTTTATAACTGCTCCAGTTTTTTACATACACATAGTCTGCATTTTGTAGTGCTTCATCCTGGTTGGTAATAATGGTGGCGTTCTTTGTAAAGGCTTCATCCAGTTCATAGCCTTCGGGTTGCGTAATTACGAAGTTAGTTTCGTTCCATCCACCAACCCATTGGGCAAAAGAATTGGCTACACATTGCGGCAATGCCTTAACATGTGGCGCCCAGGTTAATACAATCTTACACCCTCTGCCTCCGCCAGCTGGCGGAGAAACTAAGACTCTGTTTTCTTGAATAGTAATTATATCTGCAAGAGATTGGAGCGGATGTAACGTAGCGCTTTCCAAACTCACGATCGGCACACCTGCATATTTTATAAACTGGCTGATCACAGTTTCTGCATAATCTGCTGACCTGTTTTGTAAAGCAGGGAATGTACGTACACATAAAATATCAAAGTACTGTCCCAGAACCGGTGCAGCATCTTTAATATGCTCTACAGTTGTTCCGTTCATGATGGCTCCTTCGGCAAACTCCAAAGCCCAACCTTCCTTATCAATATTAAAAACAATGGCTTCCATACCGAGATTGGAGGCTGCTACCTGCGTACTCAAGCGTGTACGTAAGGAAGGATTTAAAAAAAGCAGTCCGATTCTTTTGCCTGCTCCCAGTTGTTTATCTGCATATGGATCTGCTTTATATTTCAATGCCTGTTGAACCAGTGCATTAATATTATCAACATCATTTACAGAGATAAAATTTGTCATCAGCCTAATTCGGTTTTAATTGCCTGTAAAAAAATATCAGCTTCGGTCTTGGTAATATTTAATGCCGGCAAAAGCCTTATCACGTTTGGTTTTGCTTCGCCGGTGAAAATTTTATGTTTGAATAAAAGATTCTTTTTCACCATGTTCAATTCATCGGGCAGATCGATACCAATCATCAATCCCCTGCCTCTTACTTCTTTAATGTTTGGCAGATTTCTTAATTCATTTTTTAAATAATCACCTACACTCTTTGCATTGCTGATTAGATCTTCTTTTTCAATTACTTCTAAAACTGCTAATGCTGCAGCACAGGCTAAATGGTTTCCTCCAAAAGTTGTACCCAACATAAAATGCTTAGGTTGAATTTTGGGTGCGATTGAAATGGCACCAACCGGAAATCCATTGCCCATACCCTTTGCCATTGTATAAATATCTGCATCTACACCGGCAAAATCATGCGAATAGAATTTACCGCTTCTTCCATAACCACACTGCACTGAATCTGCAATAAACACGGCGTTGTATTCATCACAAAGACTTCTTATTTTTTGTAAGAAAGCATCGCTTGCAACATTAATACCGCCTACCCCTTGTATTCCTTCAATAATAACAGAGGAGATTTCATATTGCTTAAAAGCTTCTTCCAACGCTGCTTCATCATTAAAAGGAAGAAATATCACATTATCTGTTTCATTAACCGGCGCAACTATATTGTGATTATCTGTTGCTGCTACAGCCAAAGATGTTCTGCCATGAAATGCTTTTTTAAAAGCAATGATCTTTTTCCGGCCATTGTAAAAAGAGGCCAGCTTTAACGCATTTTCATTTGCTTCGGCACCTGAATTACAAAGAAATAGTTGATAATCTTCTTTGCCGGATATCTTACCTAATTTTTCAGCCAACTCAACCTGCAATGGAATTTTAATGGAGTTAGAATAGAAACCAACTTTATGCAACTGATCTTCTATACGCTTTACATAATGCGGATGTGTATGTCCAATGGAAATCACAGCATGACCGCCATACAGATCAAGATATTTTTGTCCTTTATCATCCCATACGTACGATCCCATTGCTTTTTCAATTACAATGTCATTTAAGGGATATACATCAAATAATTTCATTTCCGTTTTTTTACCGCAGAGGCGCTGAGTCGCAGAGAATTTAAATACCGAACTCTGCGCCTTTGCGTCTCAGCGGTTACTTTAAAAATAATTTGCTTTTAATTTCAATCCTGTTGTTTCTTCCAACCCAAACATTAAATTCATATTCTGCACAGCCTGTCCGCTGGCACCTTTTAATAAATTATCTATAGCAGAATGAATAACAAGGTTGCGCCCAATTTTTTCCAACTGAATAAAACATTTATTGGTATTTACCACCTGTTTTAAAAAAATGGGTTCATCGCTCAACACAATAAAAGGATGTGCTGCATAATATTTTTTATACAGTGCTGAAACTTCATTCAACTCCAAAGAACATTTTATTTGAGAGCTGATGAATATTCCTCTTGTAAAATCTCCCCGCCAGGGAATGAAATTCAGGTCAACATTGCCAGAAGGATTTAATTGTAACATGGACTGGCCAATCTCCTTAAGATGCTGGTGCGACAATGTTTTATAAGCCTGTATATTATTTGCCCGCCAGCTGAAATGTGAGGTTTCACTCAGCCCCTGCCCGGCACCCGTTGAGCCGGTAATTCCAGTTGCATGAATTTCATTCAATAATCCTGCTTTTGCCAATGGCAACAATCCTAATTGAATAGCTGTTGCAAAGCATCCCGGATTTGCAATGTTCTTTGCCTTTTTTATTTGTGCTTTATTCAACTCGGGTAAACCGTAAACAAACTTTCGTTTATTCACCGATTCGCCCAGCCTGAAATCCTGGCTGAGGTCGATGATCTTTATTGCAGCGTCAATTTTATTTTCTGATAAGAATTTTACCGCATCGCCATGACCAACACACAAAAACAACACATCAATTTTTTGATTGATTGCAGATGCAAATTTCAGATCAGTATCACCCTGCAGGTCTTTATGCACTTCGTATAAAAAATTACCTGCATTGCTTTTGCTGTGCACAAAAGATATTTCTGTAGCAGGGTGATTCAGCAATATCCTGATCAACTCTCCACCGGTATAACCTGCACCACCAACAATTCCAACTTTAATCTTTGTTGCCATCTGCTGTTTGTTTTACTGCATTATAAATCATGGTTTGGTTGCCGAATATTTTTGAGAAGCCTCTTACATCATCTCCGGTCCAGCCGGTATTCATCTCGCCATACTTACCAAATTTGCTGCTCATCAGATCATATACAGATTCAATACCGGTGATTTGAAAACGATAAGGCATCAGATCAACAAAAACTTTACCGGTAACATTTTCCTGCGAGTTTTGGAAGAAAGCTTCAATATCCCTCATCACCGGATCCAGTATCTGTCCTTCATGCAGCCAATTGCCATAAAATAAAGCCAGCTGATCTTTCCAGTTCAATTGCCATTTGGTAAGCACATGTTTTTCCAAAGCATGATGCGCTTTTACTATGACCATTGGTGCAGCCGCTTCAAAACCTACACGGCCTTTAATGCCAATGATGGTATCGCCCACATGAATATCCCGGCCAATACCAAAAGGACCGGCTATTTTTTGTAATTCCTGTATCGCTTCCACAGGATGATCATATTTCTTCCCATTTACTTCTGTAAGCTCTCCTTTTACAAAACCTAATTCCAGATTACTAATTCCTGTTTCGGTAACCTGTGTAGGCCAGGCCTCTTCGGGCAGCATACCTTTGCTGTTTAAAGTTTCTTTTCCACCCACACTGGTGCCCCATAAACCTTTATTAATTGAATACATTGATTTGTCAAAATTCATTTCCACACCCTTGCTTTTTAAATAAGCAATTTCATCTTCACGGCTTAATTTCAGATCACGGATGGGTGTACAAATTTCAATACCGGGAATCATGATGTTGAAGATCATATCAAACCTTACCTGGTCGTTGCCTGCACCGGTACTACCGTGTGCCACGATATCTGCATTTAAATGCTGCACATGCTCGGCAATAAAAACTGCCTGGCTTAATCTTTCGGCACTAACACTTAAAGGATAGGTATTATTTTTCAACACATTGCCAAAAACCAGGTACTTAATAATTTTATCGTAATAACTCTTAACAGCATTTACCGTGGTGTGTGATTTTACACCAAGTTTATAAGCATGTGCTTCAATCTTTTTCAATT
>JAOAUI010000147.1 GCA_030157685.1 Ferruginibacter sp.
TACCAACAACAATTATTTCCAGCTTACGCTTATTGGCAGGATTAACGAGTTTTACATGGCCCTTATAATCGGTCCACTTTTTATCCATTTCGCCTGCTGGTATTTTTGAATCTAGAGACATTGTGTATAGTTAATTAGTTAAAACGTTAGTCAGTTTATCCGTTCAGAGTTGTTTATTCTATCCATCCCATAAAAAAAGAGATGGGCATTAAAGCAAATAAAATACAAACGATAATGGTATAGCCTACGCCAATTGCTTTAATGATGGGCGTGTATCTTTTATGATTGATACCCAATGTTTGAAAAGCACTCTGGAACCCATGAAGTAAGTGCCAGAACAGCGAAATAACACCCAACACATAAATAACAACTACCCACCAGGTTTGAAACTCTTCTTTCATTGCATTGTACAGATTATGGCTGGCATCATTGGCACCGCCATCTGCATAAAGCGCAATTTTGGTATCAACAAAAAACTTAGAAACATGAATAACCAGAAAAAATAAAAGCAGTGTACCCAATAATCCCATTGACCGGCTATACCATTTGCTGTTTGCATTGGCTGCATTAACTGAATACTTTACCGGCCGGGCAGCATTGTTCTTTTTCCATAATAAAAGTCCCTGGATGATATGCAGCAAAAGCCCTGCAAATAACCCAACTTCCATAATGCGGAGTATCCAGTTATGACTCATAAAATGGGCTGCCGCATTGAATGTTTCGCCGCCATCGTTAACAAAAATGCAGGAGTTTACGCCAACATGCACAATTAAGAATACAATTAAAAAAAGACCCGTAAGGCCCATAATTAATTTCTTTCCAATTGAAGAAGTGAAAAAGTGTTTCCAGGTCATATTGAAAGAGTTAGAGTTTGATTTGGTTTACAAAAATACGACAGGTTGAAGCAAAAACAATCTCCGTTCTGGGTTTTTATGCTGAAACAACATGATATTTATCATTCTTGTATCAGACTTGACCTCATTTCAGGTTAGTCTTTTAAACATCATGCCATCCAGCTGCTGAAAAATGATCTCAGGTTTTAATGTCCGCCATTGAGGAAAATCAATCAATTCAATGTAGTTGGTTAACCTGGCTTGTTTAAAGTCATATTGGCTTTGTGATGGCATATCCAGAATCACTGCCCATCCCCCTGTATCCTGCAGTTGCTCAAGCCAGTCTTCGTAATAGCTGTCATCACTGCTATGAAAGTTCAACACATTTTCTGCTATCAGGATAAACTTGTTTATTCCCTTTGCCTGCATATTATCCGTTATATCTCTGCGCAGGGTCATGATATCATTTTCAAT
>JAOAUI010000148.1 GCA_030157685.1 Ferruginibacter sp.
TTATCTGTACAATATAATTTCCGCTTGCATCTCTTTTAATTTGCACCTGGCCTTTGTTTTCTGCCGGAACAACTGTTGCTGCAGCGGTTTCAGCAGGCGCAGGCTGCTCTGCTTTGGCTACTGCTACAGATTTTTTTGCGCAGGAGTAAAACGTAAGCAGCATGGTAGTTGCTAAAATACCAGAAAGGAGTTTTTTTGTCAGTACACTATTTGTTGTCATTATTTATTTTTTATGATTTGTGAAATGTTATTAAAGCAAAGGTGCTTAAATTCTAACGCTGCATCATTATACAATTACAGAAATAGCTTACATCATTCACACTTAGCAATAATTAATTCAGGTACCTTCTCAAAGTCCATGCAATTGTTTCATGCTGTTCCATCAAACCTGTAAGAAAATCGGCTGTGCCAGCATCCTTATTTTTTTCGCTGGCTTCATCAACATCTTTGCGAAGCATCATAATTACCGTTTCATGATCTTTCAGTAATTCAATTAATAAATCTTTTGAAGAAGCATATTTGCCGGGACTTTCTTTTATGGAAGACAGTTTTGAAAACTCCTGCATTGTGCCAATGGTTTTATGGCCAAGCTTTCCAATGCGTTCTGCAATTTCATCAATGGAAGCTTCCAGTTGGGTGTACTGTGCTTCAAATAATTTGTGCAGCTCCATAAAACTTTCACCGGCAACATTCCAATGAAATTTTCTGGTTTTAATGTAGAGTGTCATTTCGTTTGCCAACACGCCCGAAAGCAGATCTGCACTGTTTTTTAAGTTCTTTTCCGAAATACCGATATTCATTTTCATGTTTGATGATTTAAAGTGATGAAGATTTTATTGTTAGCTATTTATGGCGTTTTATAAAGGAGAATTTAGACACTGTTGGTACAATGTTTCCAAACAGGAATCCCCAGGGCTTTAGTGGTTCAATATGATCGAAAATTACTTTTACAATGGCGATTAACGGGATAGAGAGGAACATACCGGCTACTCCCCAGATAGCGCCACCAATCAAAACACCTATTACAGATATCAATGCATTTATCTGCACCCTGGAAGCGACAATTTTTGGTACGATAAAATTGTTATCAACAAATTGGATAAAGATTGTTACTACAAAAACCAGCACCGGGTAAACCAGTGAATCTTTTGTTACAAATGCTATCATCATGGGTAAGAGGGTAGCAACGATACCGCCGATATAAGGAATGATATTAAGTATAGCACACAGGATGCCCAGAATAATGGCATAGTCTATACCGAGTATTAATAGAGCGGCCGAATTAAGAACAGCCATAATCAGCATTTCAAAAAAAAGGCCTACCAGGTAACTCTGAATTATATTTTTGGAGTTGGCCAATACTTCTACAACGGCAATGTGATGCTCTGATCTGAAAAGTTTTCGCATAAACTCCAGCAGCAGTGATTTATAATAAAGCATCATAAACAGATAAACCGGAATCAGTACCATTGTTATTGTAAGTTGTCCTAACTGAGACAGCGTTTCACCATTTGCATAGCTGCTGATAGCCTGGGATTGTGTATCCGTAAGCCATTTATTTATTTTTGATGGCCGGTAACCAAACTCATGTGAGGCCCACTTCACCAAATGATCACTTGCGAGGTCTAATTTTAATTTAAACTGCGGGAATGATTTGCTGAACATACTCAGCTGCGAAAAAAAGAGGTAAAATATTATCAGCACTAAAATAACTGCAAGCGATACTACAAGGGTAATTGCAATTATTTTACTCATTTTTTTCCGGAGTAAAAAATTTACAATAGGGTTGAGCAGAATGGCAAATATCGTTGCATATACAATCGGTATAATAATATCCTGACCGATGTACATAATATATACAAAAGCAAAAACGCTGACAAATATCAGCGCCGACTTTGCATAAAATGGTATTTTGAAACTGTTGTCCATTATGCTTTATCCTGTACCTCTTTTTTTCTGAATAATATATTGAAAATGCTGCTTCCTGCTGATTTTATTCCATCTGCATTTTTCGTAACGCTGCCGGCAACTAACATTTCCACTGCAATGCCCAATAGCTTTTTAAAAGGGTTTATTGTTTTTCCGATCATGAGCTTCCTGGCTAAAATGCCTGATGTAAAACCTATAGCTGCATTGATGGCATCTGTTTTAAGGCCCGGATCAGAGATGGTTTCTTTAAACTTACTTTTGATAAGATTGGTTAGTTTGAAACCTTCTTTGGTTTTATAGTACTGTTCTTTTAGTAAAATCAATTCATCTGCCTGCTGTAATTCTAATTGCTGAATAGCAGCCTTTAATTCTTCGGATGTTGTAATTGAGTTCATAAAATATCAGTTGAATAATTGCTTGATAATATTATTGTTTACCCGGGTTTTAATGGAAGGATGCACTATAAGTAAGATAACGGAGGCAATTGCATAAAAGCCTGCAACAATAAGAAAACCATAATAGTTTTTATCCAGCAGATCACCAATCCATAGTGCCACCGCTATATTTATGGTGAAAGCAAAAAATGAAACAAGTAAAATAAACAAAGACCTGGAAAACAAGGTAGAAGTAACATCGGCTGTTTTGGCCAGTGCCTTTAGTTTCATTAATTCAAAACTAGTTTTGCTGTAGGTTTCCACTTTTTCCAGTAGCGGGTCAATTAAATTTTTCTGTGGATCCATTTTTATAATTTTAGTAATAACAGCCGGAAAATATTTTCCGGCTGTTAAATGCTTTACTGCATTAAAAATAAGGGCAGCTTAACTTGTTTTAAGTCTTTCTATGGTTGATTTTCCATTCTCGGCAAAATCCTTGGCCTGCTCCTTTACCTCTTCAACTTCTTTTTTAAATTTGTCAACAATTGCATCAAATTTTTCTTTTACAGCATCTGTAAGGTCATTACCTTTTTTAGATATCTTTCTTCTTGTTTCGCTTCCTTTATCGGGCGCAAAAAGAATTCCAAGTGCTCCGCCGATAGCTGCGCCTAAAAATATTGCTCCAATTACTTTTCCTGTGTTGTTTGCGTTTCCCATTGTGTTTGTTTTTTTAAGTTTATAATGTTGTTGTTTAATTTTTTTACAGCACTTTCCGGCCCTGGATAATTCTTATCAAAACAGCTATTACCGCTATCACTAAAAGAATATGAATAAGGCCTCCGGCTGCAAATCCTAAAAATCCAATAGCCCAGATAATGATTAGTATTACGGCGATGGTATACAGTAGATTTCCCATGGTGTTTTAATTTAAGTTTAAGTGAAAAAATGGTTAAGAAAAATGTTTTACTTTTTGTTACAGCTCCGAAATTATTTTGTGTATTTCTGCTTTTGTTCGCCCCAGTTTGGTTTGCAGCCTGCCCAGCATTTCATCCTGCTTGCCTTCTGCAAGTAACAGGTCACTGTCTGTAAGCAGACCAAATTTTTGTTTCAATTTGCCTTTTATTTCATTCCAGTTTCCTTTTAATTCCGTTAAGTTGTTCATGATTATTTATGTTAAATTTTATTTTATTATTGCATAACAAAGGTGAGTTTACTTTAAGTTTTAAGCATTACACAATCATCAGAATAAGTTATATCATTCACACATTTTGAAAGCGGCACCATAATATGACAAACGTCAATTAAAGCCTGATGAACATCATGGATTTCTATGTATCATACTTATAAATTTGTACCTTACTCAGATAATATGATGTATGACAAAATCAATTTTCGTCTTAAGTTTATTTTTACTTTTTATTTCCTGTAAAAGCAAGCAGGAAAAACTGCAGCCGGTTAAAGAAAAGATAACCGAATCTGTTTATGCTTCCGGAATTATTAAGAGCAAAAATCAATACCAGGTCTTTTCATCTTTGAATGGGTTGGTGTCTGTGATACATGTGGCTGAAGGCGATGTAGTAAAAAAGGGCGACCCAATCATCAGTCTCACCAACACAACTGCACAATTAAATACTGAGAATGCAGCCATCTCCGCAGATTATACTTCAGTGGCTGCCAATGCCGAAAAAATAAATGAATTACAGGTAGCTATTAATCTTGCAAAAGAAAAAATGGATAACGATGCGTTGCTGCTGCAACGGCAAAAAAATCTTTGGGCCGAGCAGATAGGAACCCGCAATGAGCTGGACCAGCGTGAGCTGGCTTACAAAAATTCTGTAAATGCTTTGCAAACTGCCAGGTTGCGTTATGCCGAACTGCAAAAGCAGATCAGCTTCCAGGCAAAACAATCGCAGAAGAGTTTACAAATATCAAAAGTGATTGCAGGAGATTACATTATCAGGAGTGAGTATAATGGGAAAATATACAGTTTGTTAAAAGAAAAAGGAGAAATGGTAAGTGTGCAAAGCCCGGTTGCTGTTATTGGAGATGCTGCCAGTTTTTACCTGGAATTGCAGGTTGATGAATATGATATTGCACGAATTAAACCGGGACAAAAAATTATGTTAAGCCTTGACAGTTATAAAGGGCAGGTGTTTGAAGCAACCGTGAGAAAAATAAATCCGATTATGAATGAACGGTCAAAAACTTTTACCATTGAAGCTGATTTTACAAAACAACCACCGGCTTTATATCCCAACTTAACCTGCGAAGCAAATATTATCATACAGCAAAAAGATGCTGCGTTAACCATACCCAGGAATTATTTACTAGCTGGTAATCAGGTAATGCTTGAAAACAAAGAACTGAAAAAAGTGGTGGTTGGGTTAAAAGATTATGAAAAAGTAGAAATATTGGGAGGGTTAACTGAACAGGATATTATTCTTAAGCCTGCACAATGAATTACAAATTACTTGTCAATATAGCCAAATCTTTATTGCTGGCAAGGTGGAAACAAACCCTGGTTGCCGCCATTGGTGTTACTTTCAGCATTTCGATGTTTATTACCCTGCTGAGTTTTATGACGGGTTTAAATGATCTGCTGGATGGATTAATTCTGAACCGCACTCCCCACATAAGATTGTACAACGAAATAAAACCCAATAAAGACCAGCCTGTAAATGCAACAGCCGAGTTTAAAGATCATTATAATTTTATCCGTTCACTTAAATCAGGCGGCAGCCGCCAGGAAATTTATAACAGTGGGGCGGTTTTACAGGCTTTAAAAAATGATCAACGGGTATTGGGCTATGCACCCAAAATATTTGCACCAGTATTTTTTAATGATGGCAGCATCAATATTGCCGGGGTGATAAACGGGATAGAAGTGGAGGCTGAAAGCAGTTATTTTCATTTCAACGATTACATCATTGAAGGCGCTGCTGCAGATCTGAATAAGGTTTCAAATAGTATCATACTGGGCAAAGGCCTGGCTGCAAACCTGCTGGCTGATGTAGGCGACATTGTACAGGTCACCACTTCGCAGGGAGAGCAGTTTCCGCTGAAAGTAGTGGGAATATTTCAAACGGGCATACAGGATTTTGACAAAGCCCAATCTTATGCATCCATTGTTTCTGTAC
>JAOAUI010000149.1 GCA_030157685.1 Ferruginibacter sp.
AAAAGTATTAATCCGGTAATGGTAAGCAACCCGGTGATAATATTTGATTGCAGAAACTGTACTTGTTTCCCCAGCCATTTAAAAGGGCTCCATAAACAGGTAAACATCATGCTGTCTAAATTCCATTCTTTAATGCCCAGCATATATAAAGATGCTTTCAATTTTGAAACAGGTCTTTGCTGTGGTTTGGTGTAATGAAAATATTGATGGTGCACCAGGTAGTTTAACACCGAAGGGGAAACCAGTAGTTGATACGTTCTTAAAAATGCATTGCCGGCAAAATGCACCAACACCAGCCAATGCCAGCCTATTGCAACTTCAATAAACATCAATCCAATTTGTGCGGCTGATGAATAAGCAATTTGTGTTTTAACGGTTGGCTGCACCCTGGCTATTAATGTAGCTGCAATGGCTGTTACTGCACCAATTGCAATGATGACGATCTTTGCCCACAACATATCTTCCCAAAAGGGATGCGTACGCAGCAGTAAAAAAACACCAATATGCACACTCAGCGAACCATAAAAAATAGCAGAGGAAGATGTTGGCCCTTCCATAGCCCTTGGCAACCAGCTGGTAAATGGAAACTGTGCCGACTTAACAGCAGCCGGCAATATCATCATACAAACAATAAAAACAGCCATGCCGGTATTGGCGGTTTGCAGTGCCAGAATTTTTGCTTCGCCCAATTCAGAAAAGCTGATATTCTGATTTGTAAGGTGATGCATCATCCACATGCAAAGCATCAATGCCACATCGCTGATGCGGTAATAAGAAATTGCCTTGAATGCATTTTTAACCGGTAAATACCTGTTGCGGTAAAAAGCTATCAGCAAAAAAGAGCAAACACCTTTTATCTCCCAGCCAATAAAAAGCGTTTCAAAATTGCCGGATAAAATGATGAAGTTAAACCCTGTTGCAAATAATAAGATGGTATTGAAAAACCGTTTGTACCCTTCATCACGGTGCATATAATATTTACTGAACGTTGCTACCAGAAAGAATAGCAATGCGCCCACAATACTGAACACGGCTGTAATTTCATCATAAAATAATTCAAGGGCAAATACAAAATGATCGGTTTGATAAAGTGTTGCCACGTGATAGTGGATCGGTTGCAGGCCGTTGATTACCCACCATACGGCAAAGAAAACCGAAACCATGATATACAATACCTTGGTAAACCGTACAATACGGCCAATGGCTTTTTCGCTTTTATTTTGCCAGAACAGGCTTACGAGGAAAGCCACTAATGGTATGGCAATAAATGATATAAGCAGTTGATTCATTTTAATATTTTTTCTTACTGATCAGAAATAGATTTTGTTTAATCAAGTAAATACACCGGTAAATTTTCTTCTGTTGCATGCACAATATGGTTGGTCTCCATTTCCATGGCGCCTTCTATAAATTCTTCCATGTTGTGAATGGTTTTTATTTCGCCGGTTTCTGTTATAGGTTCATACTTTGTAAACTCTCCATTCTTAAAATAATAGAATTGTTTTTCGCCAGGATGTAATGCCACAATATGCACCCATTCATTTTTATACCACTCAAATACCTCGGGCGATGACTGGATTGCTTTTAAAACAATTTCCGGTTTATGTTCTACAATTACCAGCAAACGTACCGGGTCATGCACTTCAATCATTTGCCATGGCAGGCCGGATCTTAAATCTCCATCGCTGCTGTTGGCTACGCCAAACAAGCCCATTACATTATGCGGCAGTTTGGTACCGGCACCAACTTTAATATTATCCACTCTTGAAAAATAATACTCAAGATTAATACCGCCGCAAACCAATCCAATGGGCCGCATTACTGCTGATAAAATAGCTCCGTCTGCATCGGTTGTATGATCATAACTGTTTAAAAAAGCACGGCGGTCTAAAAACAAACCCTTGGTTACCTGCCTGCGGCCAATGATGGCTAAGGTGTTGGTTCCATGCCCAAGCTCCGGCCTTGGTTCAAACAAAGAAACTGAGCGGTTATGAATGGCTTTGCGAACCTGTTCCAGTTCCTGTTTGGTGTTGATGGATGCAAATCTTCTGCTGCGTTCTTTTGCATTCAGGTTTAATGCCGTTTCAAAATTTTGTATGTTGATGATGTGCAGGTTCATATTTTCTGCAGTAAGCACATCTTCATCATAATAAGCCATTACATCGGCAGCGGTATCATGCATGCTCCCGATAAACTGTGTGGTGTCCGGAATTACAATTCCTTTTTCTGCCAGTATTGCTCTTACTTTTTTGTGATTCAGTATATAAGATTGCACCCTTGCATTGGTGGCGCCGGGCCTTCCGCTGCAGGCGCCACAATCATGTGCGCCATGGTGCGGATTGTTTGCACTACTGCTGCCATGCGCTACCACGTAAACGATAGATGCAAAGCTTTTAATCAATCCAATGCCCCTTAAAAAACCTTCGGCCCTGGTAACCATTTCATCAAGGGTATAACCTATCTGCAATCCGTTTTCAACATCAGCAGGGTCCTTATTTTCAATGGTAAGGGTAGATTGTTTATCCATATGCCCGTAAGCATTTGAAATAGCCGGACTCATTTGGGGCCGAAACAACATCTGTAATTTTTTTACAAAAGCCCAAAAACCAAAACCAATGCTCAAGAAAAATCCAGATAACACTCCATGTGTGTATTTTGTATAGATCAACTCTTCTTCCCTTACCATTTTTGCATCAGACTCTTTGATCAGATATTTAGGTGTTACCGGCGCCGGACAAAGTTTATCATAAAACTTACTTCCTTCCTGCTGAAAATAAAACTCTACACCAAAAAAGCCGGGAGCTCCAAATGTTTCTGCCGTTTTATCTACGGCTTCAATGTGGCGGCGTATAGAATCCTCCCGTTCGTCAATACAAAAGATAGCCTGCAGCGACGTAGTGTTTGCTACAATTGGAACTATTTTAGCAGCTCCATTATAGCGTAGTTCTCTTCTTTCGTCAGCTATCAAAATACCTTTCAATACCGAATCGTAGTAGCTCCATTCAAATGCATCCTGCCATAGTTCTATTACTTCGGCCAATTCTGTTTTAATAATATCGGCAAACAGATCAACCGGGGGTTCAATAAGATGATTGGCCAATGGCTCCCATTTTTTTCCAAGAACATGATTAAGCACATCCAGTTCCATCAGTAATTCAAACTCCACCAATTCTTTAAAGGTTATCTTTTTATTATCAAGCAGGGTTTGTGGATTGTCTTCCACAGCACTTACAAAACCACTCCAGCCATGATGGGCAAAATGCTGATCGAAAAGATACTGTTCAAAATATTCTTCTTTGCCAACAATTGTTCTCAGTAATTCTGTAATGGAATACTTGCCGGATAAAAATTGCGCTCTTACTGTTTTTGTTTTAAAGAAACTTACAAAACTGTTTTGCTCCATTTCTTTAATGCTGTCAATAAAAGATTTATTAACCACCGGAAAACCGTCAATAGCAATGCCCTGGTCTAAAAATGCACATAGAATGCGAAAAAGCATTGGATGTACTTTGTTATCAAGATCCAGTTTATAAACTGCTTTCCAATAGCTGCGCAATTCTCCAATACGTGGATGATTAATGGTATAATATTTCCTGTTGATCAGTTTGTCTTTCCAGTCTTTTACAGCCTCCTTTCCTTTTTTATTGGCAATCACCATTTCAAGCACATCTTTTCTTATCCTGCCGGTTTCGTACATCTGCCTGTACTCGGGTAATTGCAGGTGTACCTGAAAGCCAAATATTTTGGATGCCTTAAAAATGGCATCATAAAATTTCATATGCTGAAAAGCATGCAGGGAATTGTGATGAATAAAATCCTTTAATGCCTGTTGCGAAGGCAAAAAATGTTTCAGTTCATGAAGTACATGTGCTTCGTTAAAAGAATAATTGCTCATATAAAATAAATCGGGTTGGAAATTATTTCCAACCCTGTTTAAAAAAAATTAATGCCTTAGTTCCGCTAAGCTGAATTTGGGATTTTTTTCATCCTTTATGTATGATACATCCTTATAAAAATCCACCTTGCCGGTATCAATATTATACATAGCTCCAATAATTCCTATTTCACCTTTATCCAACATTTCTTCCAGGATAAAACTGCGTTCAATAATATTTTTTACACCACGCCTCACATTTAATGAAGATACATTCTCAACAAATTTTGCATTTTTTGAATTCCGCTTATCTGCGGCGGTTGTTTCAGATTCAGCATAAACAGCTGGTTGCAGTTTAGATAATAACTCGGTAAGGTTTCCCATTTCAACATGGTCGCAGGCCCCCTTTACTGCACCGCATTTGGTGTGCCCGAGAACAACTATGAGTTTTGACCCTGCTACTTTACAGGCAAACTCCATACTGCCCAGTATATCTGTATTCACAATATTACCGGCGATTCTGATAGAGAAAACATCACCCAATCCCTGGTCGAAAATTAATTCAGAAGAAGTGCGGCTGTCAATACAGCTTAATATGGTGGCAAATGGCCATTGTCCGTCACGGGTTGCATTCACCTGTCCTAATAGATCTCTTTGTGCTTTTAAATTTTTTACAAACCGGGAATTCCCTTCCTGTAAAATTTCCAAAGCCATCCTGGGTGTTAAACTGTCTTGTGTTTCTTTTGTATGTGCTCTCATTTTAAATTTTATTATTTAGTTTTTTTAAAATTATTTTTAAGTTGGTTCAATAAAATTGACCGTTTCAACCGTAATGTTTTTTGTTTTTGCATTGCTTTTAAAATCACGAATGAGTTCCACTACATCGTATGCAATGGATTTGCTATTGGTGCAATCAATAATAACTTTTGAATTTTTGGGAATATCTTCCAGCTCTTTTATTACACTTGCCTTATTAAAAAAGGAAACTTCTTCGGCCAGTACCAGATGATGCACTTCATGCCCTTGTTCACCTGTAACCGTTTCTTTCATGTAATGTGAGTTGCGGTAACTATGGCGCAACGTGTAAAAAATACCAAAGAGGATACCGATGGTAATACCTTTTAACAGATCGGTTGCCAGAATACCAATTACAGTTGCTAAAAAAGGAATAAACTGTTCCCAACCTAATTTGTACATCTGTTTAAAAAGACCAGGCTTGGCTAATTTATAACCCACCATCAGCAGAACAGCTGCTAAACTTGCAAGCGGAATCATATTCAATACACTTGCAATAGTAATAGCACTGATCAATAAAAATATCCCATGAAGTATGGCCGATAATTTTGTTTTGCCTCCAAATGAAATGTTGGCCGAGCTGCGTACAATAACCTGTGTAACGGGTAATCCTCCTATCAATCCTGAAAATATGTTTCCCAGGCCCTGGGCTTTTAATTCTCTGTTGGTTGGCGTAATTCTTTTATTGGGGTCCATTTTGTCTGTAGCTTCAACACTGAGCAGTGTTTCCAGGCTGGCAACTATTGCCAATACAATGGCTACTTTCCAAACTTCAAAATTTGTTATTGCCGAAAAATCGGGAAATGTGAACTGGCTGAAAAACTCTGGTAAATTCTTTGCAACCGGAAGCCTTACAACCTGGTCTTCGGCTAAACTAAAATCCAGCGTTCCTGCTTTAAACAAATAATTCATTACAATACCAAGTATAACTACAACGATAGGGCCTTGTATTAATTGAAAAATTTTATGTTTTCTTGTAAGCACCGAATCCCACAATATCAGTATCGCTAATGAGATAACAGCTATCAAAACAGCTCCGGGCGTAATAAAGTCCAAAGCCCTGGCTATTTCAGAAAAAGTATTTTGCCCGTCTGCCTGTAAAAAAGCATCATCGCCTTCAGCGTCCTTATCCCAGCCTAAGGCGTGTGGAATTTGTTTTAAGATAATGAGAAGCCCAATACCCGTTAGCATCCCTTTAATTACTGAAGAGGGAAAAAAGTAGGCAATAAAACCTGCTTTGGCAAAGCCAAGTATAAGTTGAATAATTCCGGCTATTACAACTGCCAGCAAAAAAGCAGGCCAGGAGCCCAGGGTAGCAATAGAGGTTAACACAATTACAGCCAGGCCTGCTGCAGGGCCACTTACCCCCAAAGATGAACCACTTGCAATACCTACAATAATACCGCCTACAATTCCTGCAATGATACCCGAAAAAAGTGGTGCACCCGATGCCAGTGCAATACCCAGGCATAAAGGAACTGCTACAAAAAATACTACAATACTTGCCGGAAGATCACTCTTAAATTCTTTGAATAGGTTATTACTCTTCATGAAAAGCTGTTTTGATTTAATTAAAAAAGAATAGCATTATCATCAATAACTGATAATAAGGTTGCCTTAAAATAATAAGGAAGATGACACATGCTGCGCCATTAAGAATAAATGAAAATAAAACTATAGAACGTTGGGTGGAGGAACCAGCAGTTCACCATGAAATGCAATGTATGTATCTGCATTTTCGCATTTATGATATTGTGTAGCTATAGAAAAGAAAAAATAAATCCGGTAATTGCTGTGTATGTATTCTTCAGATAAAGAAGTGTTGCCCGGGGCTTTTTCTTCTGTGCTGTTGCCAAAAGGATTGGATGATTCTTCTTCGCTGCCTGTAAGCGGAGAAGCGGCTTTTTCCATTTTTTGCAGTTTAGCCAGTTCCTGCTGGGCGGCATATACATAAGGAGTGCTTACCGTAAGCCATACCAATGCCAGTATCATAACAATGGCAGATACAAGCTGGAAAACACTATATATTTTATACCCTTTTTTCATAAAGTGCTGCAAGATAACATATCTCGTTTTTTAAAACAACTTTCATCAAAGAACAGACTGTTAAATAAAAAAATGGGATAGAATGAACAGTTTGTGTATTGGATAAACAGCATTTTACAGGAATGGTTTAAAGAAAAGACCGGCAAAAACAGTCTTTATATAGCACATTGACAATAGTCAGCATCTATTTATTACTGTTTCCTGGCGGCTGCTTTAAATTTTTCAATGGCATTTTTGGTAAACTCACTCAATACCAGTCTGCCACTAATAGCCGCCCTTTCTTTCAGCAACTCATCCCAGTGTTCGGTACCACGCCAAAAGATCTTTTTCATTTCGGCCATGGCTGTGGGGTTGGAGTGTGCCAGCGTATTGGCTAAATTATATACTGCTTCATCCATGTTTTCAACACTATCGTGTATTTCGGCAAAAAGCCCTTTTCGCTTTGCCCAATCAGTATTACGCCAGTTGGTTGCATCTATCGCCAATGCACTAAATGCTGCTGTGCCAATTTTTCTTTCAACGGCCGGCCCAACTACAAAGGGGCCAATGCCAACTGCCAGCTCACTTAACTTTACTTCGGCCCTGTTAGTTGCAATGGCATAATCAACCGCACTTGCCAAACCCACGCCACCGCCAACACATTTACCCTGTATGCGGCCAATAATAAATTTGGGGCACTTGCGCATGGCGTTAATTACATTGGCAAACCCGCTGAAAAATTTCAGGCCTTCTGCTTCATTTTTTATTGCCGCCAGTTCATCAAAACTGGCTCCACTGCAAAATGTTTTATCGCCAGCGCTTTTTAAAATGATCACCCTGGTATCATCGTGCGTTCCCGCAAAATGAATTTCACGGGCAAGTTCTTCTAAGATTTTTCCTGGTAAAGAGTTGCTCTGCGGGTGAAAAAACTCGATGGTGTTTATGCCGTGTTCTATATGGGTTGTTACGTATGCTTCCATTATAGTAAAATTTAAAATAAAGATACGGCTATCTTTATTTTACTTTATTGCTTTAACCAGGTTTTTATTTCGGCCAGTATGCTTTCCAGCTCGTCTTTATTATAACTGTTTATATTTATAAACGACCAGGAAAATGTCTCTGCTTTCTCTGCCCAGTCAACATGATTAATAACCTGCACATCTTTTTTTCCTGGCGCAGATTTTATATACAGCGATTTTACCGGTGCGGTATAATCCTGTTGTTCATAATCTGCAATCTCTCCGGATAGCTTTTGATCAATGTCTGGTTTTTCAATTTGGTACAAAGTAAAAGACCGTGTTTCCGAATCACTTATCTGCAGCCAAACCTTTAGCTTGCTGCTATCAATAAAATAATAGTATGTAGATGTTGTTAAGGCTTTGGTAACCGGGCCATGCTGTTTAACGGGTGATATTTTTTTTGCCTTGATATTGAAAGTTTGTATACCGCAGGTAATTTTATATTGGGCATTAGCCTTTACAATACAGCATAAAGCAAAAAACAGGCATGCTGCTATTTTCATTTTTTAAATTTGAATTATAAAATGGAGGTTAATGCACAGTCGCCATGAAAGCGGTAAAATCATTTTTTCTTTCCCGTGCAATGGATATTGTCTGTTTGTTCTGCAATGTGGCTTCGGTGCTATCTGGCGAAATGGCAGCGATGTAATTGATGTTAACCAGGAAACTCCGGTGTGTACGAAAGAATCCTTCATCAACAGTAAGCTGCGTTTCGTAATCTTTAATGTTTTTGCTGACAAGTATCTTATTACCATCTTTTAAAAAAATATTTACATAGCTTCCTTCAGCTTTTAAATGGGTGATGTCTTTTACATCAATAAACAAGCTTCCCTCGCTTACCGGCACCACAATCTTTTTTATTTTTTTTTCTTCCAGGTTGGCTTTTAATGTTTCAAGCCGCTCTTTTATTAACGAGCTTCCCCTCAGCTTTTCTGCTTTTTCCACAGCGTTTACCAGTTGGTCTATCTGCAATGGTTTTAATAAATAATCAACCGCACTTACCTGAAAAGCTTTAAGTGCAAACTCACTATAAGCAGTAACAAAAATTACTTCAAAATTAATTTCATCAAAAAACTCAAGCAGTTGAAAGCCGTTATAGCCCGGCATTTCAATATCCAAAAAAACAATATCGGGATTTTCTTTTTGAATAAGCTTTACGCCCTGTACCACATCGGGGGCTGTTCCGGCAATGGTAAGTTGTGGGCAATAATCAGTGATAAAAGATTCAAGTATCCTTCTTGCCTTGGCTTCGTCGTCAATTATTATTGCTTTCAACATCGTTCTGAATTAAACAGGCAAGCCATAAAAAATATGGCTTGCTCTGTATGAAGATAAGTTGTTTGCTTATTTTATACCTGCAGAAATTGCAAAGGTATTGCCGCACTGGAAATAAATTTTACTTACTTCCTTATCAAAGCCGCTTCCTGTATAATTGAACGCTACATTAGCAAAGCCCGTAAAAACCTCTCCGGTGGTTTTGCCTTTGTATATCACACGTACTTTTATCCATTGATTAAGCGGAGTGCCATTGTATGCTTTCTCAATATTATAACTATTGCTTACCACCACAATTTTATATACTTCTGATATTACATCCTGATTGGTAGTTAAAATACCTTTTTTAATAGTTGCTTCCAGGTCTTTGTCTGTCATGCCCGGCATCTCTGGCATACGATAAACCTGCGAGGTAAGTAATTTGTCTTTAGCCGGTACTTTAAAAGTTAATGTTCCTTCTGCCAACGATTTGTATTCAACACCAGGTGTACGGTATTCGCCTTTGGTACGCTGTACTATTTCATATTTTACCGAAAGGCTGGCGCCAGCGGTTATCTTAGCATCAATCTTGCTCAACAAAAACCGCAACAGGCTTTCCGAATACTGCCAGTTATTCTGGCATCCGTAATTATTGGATTCATCAAACTGGTCTGGTTTGCCAAAGCCCATATGTGAATATACCATTGAGGTTTTCCAGTTACTGGAAACTCCCGGAATTTCCACCTGGTCGTAATTAGGCAAAATCCCCTTGCTGCTGTAAAAATTTGCTTTGGCGTGCAGGTACATATCGTTAATGGTTACAGATACCCCTTCGCAAGTTAAGCGCAAATCTAATTTTCCATCCTGGGCCGGAGCCTTATCAGCAAAATATGCTCTGTACCAAAATGGTTTTCCCAGTTCAATTTCATTCGTGGCTTCACTTGCGGTTTCATCTAACCGGCTTGAAAGCCAATGGTCGAAAAAAACGACTTTGTTGCTGTTTTCTTTTTGAAAATTGCTCAACTGAGCTTTTGCCTGTATTGCCAGTACCGTAGCCAACATAATAGTTACAATCTTTTTCATTTTTGTAAAATTTTTTGTTTTTTAATTTGTTTTTACAAAGATGATATGAGCATGTGTCTGTTTACAAATGATGTTTGTGAAATGTATTGATGGGTTTGTGAACTGTTGAAATACTAAATGGGAATATTAATTGTTACAATGGTTCCGGATGGCTGCACGTTAAAATCACTGAGGTCCTGATACGTTACTGATATCAGTTCCTTCTTGCGGTAATTAAGCAGCTCCAGCCTTTTTTGTGTAGCACCGGTGGCAAAGGATGAATATTTTTTCTGGCGCATTTCGTTTATTTCGCTGCTTCTTTTACGGCCAATGCCGTTGTCGGTTACGGTGCAGCAAAGTGTATGTTCGTTTACCAGGCTAAAATGAATGTTTAGTTTTTTCTCTCCTGATTTATGAAGCAATCCGTGTTTTACAGCATTTTCTACATAGGGCTGAATAATCATGGCCGGCATGTTTATATAGCCATCATTAATGTTTTCTTCTTTCTCTACAGAATAACTAAACTGTTCTTCAAAGCGCAGCGCTTCCAGTTGCAGGTATAAATCAAGCGATTTTAATTCTTCATCCAGTGTGATGGTGTCCTTGTTGCTCATGTCCAGTATCATACGCATCATGTCGGCAAATTTACCCATGTACATGTTCGCCTGTTTCTTATCATTCAATAAAATAAATTCCTGAATAGAGTTTAATGCATTGAACATGAAGTGCGGATTCATCTGTGCTTTAAGAGACGATAATTGCGATTTCCTTAACTCTTCCTGTACTTTTGCTTTTTGCAGCTGTTCTGTAAATTTTTGCTGGTTTATTTTAAGGCGGTTTTTGAAAAAAATGTAAGCTAGCAGCAGCAATATCAGCATAGCTAAAATCCTGAACCACCATTGCTGCCACCAGGGTTTTTGTATGCCAAATTTAAATTCTGCGGTATTTTTACTCAATACGCCGTCTTCATTTATCACCATACTTTGAAAAGTATAATTGCCTGGAGGCAGAGCAGAAAAGCGGACAATGTTTTCATTTGCCGAAATGGTTATCCAGGATGTATCGGTTGGCAGCAACCGGTAACGGTAAATAAAACTACCATCACTTTTTAATGCAATTCCCTGTAAACAGACTGTTATATTTTTTGTGTTATAAGGCAGTTGCGTTTTATCATTTACAGCAATGTTTTTTTCATCTGCAAGTACTGCTGTTATCATTGATACCGGTGAAACACTGTTTCGTGTTTCAATGTTTTGTGGGAAAAACTGTATACCGCCGGCTGTAGCAACATAAACAGTATCATGTAAAACCTCCACATCAAAAACCTCTGATGACAGCAAACCGTCGGTAGTATTAATGGTCTTTACTTTGCCGGTTTTAATATTTCTCCCCTGCAATGCACCTCCATCAATTATCCACAGGTATTCACTACTCAGCCGTATTCGTTTTATGCGGTCAGACAATAAACCATCGGCAACCGTGATGTGCGCTGTTATCTTTTTATTTTTTATAGTATAAACACCCTGCTCTACTGTGGTAACATACAAAACACCTGCAGCATCTTCGTCAAATCCAATAGCGATGATGGGCAGGCCCGATACCGGATCATTAAATTTTACAGGTTTTTTATTTTCAAAGAAAGCCAACCCATCAACAAAGCCAACCCAAAGCAGTTTTTCTTTTTCCTGGTACCAAATACCTTTGCAGCGCTGTTCTGCAATGATCATTCTTTCGTTTTCTGCAATTTTTAACGCCCCATGAACGTAATTATAAATAACCGGCTCAAATTCTTCGGGCAGACTTTTTTTAACTGCTGTATTTTTTGAATTGAACAGGGCTGTTACCCCGTCTCCGCTATTAAAAGAAACCCCGTCTTTTCTAAAATAAAAATCTTTTGCATTATTAGATACTCCTGTCCAGTTTACAATTGCTTTAGTGGCCGGCGAATACACATTTGTTGCAACTTTGGATATGTACAATTCGTTTGTAACATTATTATATTCCAAAGCCTGTGCGTCTCTTGTTTCTGTAGTTTTTATGAATGTATTTTGCTTTGTTTTTAAATTATACTCAAATATTTCTCCGCTGGTGGCGGCACCAAACAGCGTTTCTTTTCCGTTGGTTGTTATATGATTTACAGCGGTCGACCTCGTGTTAAATACAGCTTGCGGAATTGTCCAGATATCTTTATTGGATATTTTATAGATGCCGTTTTTTAAGGTAGCTATCCAGATTGCGCCTTCTCTGTCTTTGCTGATAAATGATACTGCATTCCCCTGCAGCAGGCTGTTAAATAAAATCCAGCGGCCATCAGTCATTTTTTTAAACCATAGTAATTCGTTGAAAGTACCAACAAACAAATTGCCGTCGTCATCATCAAAACAACTGGAAGGATAGGCATTTAGTTTTTGCAGTAAAGAACTTACCGGATGCAGGTAAAGCGCATTTTGTTTATAGTAAAATAAATTAGGCTCCTTATTACCGGGATTAAAGCGCTGAAAAGCGAGTGTTCCCTTTTTTGAAAATGAATTATAAAATACAAAATTATTCAGCGTAAGATTAGGGGATGGGTTACCGTTTTCCAACAGCTTGGGAATAGTTGCAGTGCCTGAAACTGCAATTTTTTTTATCAAACCGGAATCAAGCAACGTAAATAAAACGCTGCCATCGTATGCAGTATAAACAAACACTTTTGTAAAGCTATCGTTCACCATTATTATTTCTGCGTTGTTGTGGTTGAGGTCGTAACTATAAATCCTGTTTTGAAAATTGGAAATAACCAACCTGTTGCCCTCATCAATAGTGACATCGGCAAATCCCTTGTTATAATTTTTTTCCCAGGGTTCAAATAGTTGTAAAGAATCGCCGCTGGTAAAAAAAACCTGGCCGCTGAAATTGATGCACCAGATTCTTCCGTCTTTATCTTCCCTTAGGCCGCTGATAGCCGGGCCACGGTTTTTTTTGTTGAAGAGTAATTTAAACCGGTTTCCGTCATATCGTACCAATCCGGCTTCGCAGCCAATCCATAAAAACCCTTTACTGTCTTGCTTTACTTCATACACTTCATTAGTGGGCAAGCCATTACTTACATCATAATGTTTGTATGCAGGTGTTTGTGCAATGGAGGTTTTACACAATGAAGAAATTGCAAATAATAAAATATATCTGTAAAAACGTTGCAATGTTTTTTCAGGAAAGATAAATCCTTATTGTGATTTTTTCTGCACCATCGTCAATATTGTTGCCACACCGGTTACTTCACCTGTTTCATCAATCATTTCTACCAGCCATTTTACAATACCCTTGTCAATATCATCTCCTTTTTTAAAATCTTCGGGTTTTTCAACCACACGTTTGTCATTTAATAACTTTTGTTTGCAGGTAAAGCGTATATGAATTTCGCTGCCAGGATAAACCGGTTTTGTAAAACGTAATTCATCAATTCCATAATTTAACAACACCGGATTTTTTTCGTAACTATCTACAAACAAGCCGGCAGCAATACTCATGATAAAATATCCATGAGCTACCTGTTGTTCAAACATGGTGCCTTCAAAATCGGTGGTTTTAATGTGGGCATAAAAATGATCGCCGCTCAGGTCGGCAAACTTATCTATGTCTTCAGATGTGATTGTTCTTTTTTCAGTAATGATCTGTTCACCAATTTCCAGTTCTTCAAAATATTTGGTGAAGGGGTGTTTGCCCGGATCTTTACCCGCCGCATATTGCTGGTAAACATTGGTAATGGCTGTAATGGTTGTTGGCGAACCCTGTATAGCTGTGCGTTGCAGGTAATGCTTTACACCACGCAGCCCGCCCATCTCTTCGCCGCCGCCGGCACGGCCGGGGCCGCCATGTACAAGTAAGGGCAATGGCGAACCGTGGCCTGTACTTTCTTTAGCACATTCGTTATTTAAAACTAAAATGCGGCCGTGATGAGATGCGGCACCAACAACATATTGCTTTGCAATTTTATAGTCGGCTGTTACAATGGTTGAAACCAGGCTTCCTTTACCAAGCTTACTCAATACAATCGCATCTTCTGCTTTTTTGTAAGGCATGATGGTGCTTACAGGACCGAAGGCTTCTACTTCATGCACTTCTTTTGCCGTAAAAGGATTTTCGTTTATCAATAAAACAGGGCTCATGAATGCACCTTTGTTTGCATCGGCATCAATTACGTCCACACTATCTAAACTGCCATAAACTATTTGAGAAGAGGCCAGCAGTTTTTGTATCTGTTCTTTTACTTCGTTGCGTTGTGTTTGTCCGGCAAGGGAGCCCATTCTTACAGTTGCATTCAACGGATCGCCAATAACAGTTTGAGAAAGTGATGCACCGATCTCTTTCCAAATATCTTCTATCCTGTTTTCCGGAACAAATATTCTGCGTATGCCTGTGCAACGTTGCCCGGCTTTTAAAGTCATTTCTTTTCTTACTTCTTTTATAAAAATATTCCACTCGGGTGTAGAGGGTGTTACATCTTCGCCCAGCACAATGCAGTTCAAAGAATCTGCTTCCATATTAAAAGGAACATTCTCTCTTAAAATATTGGGGTTCGATTTCAGCAACAGTCCTGTTGATGCAGAGCCGGTAAATGTTACCACATCCTGCGATGTTACATGATCCAGTAAATCACCGGCGCTGCCGCATATCAATTGTAATGCTCCTTCAGGTAAAATTTTTGATGCTATAATTTCTTTAACCACCGCTTCGGTTAAATAACTGGTTACGGTAGCCGGCTTAACCACACAAGGCATTCCGGCTAAAAGATTAACAGCAATTTTTTCAAGCATTCCCCATACCGGAAAATTAAATGCGTTGATATGTACAGCAATTCCTTCTTTGGGCACCAGTAAATGTGTGCCCATGAATGTATTATTGGTACTCAGATTATGGCTGTCACCATCCACACAAAAAATTTCGTTGGGAAATTTGCGGCGCAGCGATGCATTTGCAAAAAGATTACCAATGCCACCTTCAATATCTACCCAGCTATCGGCTTTGGTAGCGCCGGTTTTATAACTGATGGCATAAAACTTATCCAGGTGATTTCTTAAATGCATGGCCAATGCTTTCAGCATATTTCCCCGCTCATGAAAAGTCATTTTTCGCAGAGCAGGATTGCCAATTGTTCTGCCGTATTCTAAAATCTGTTTAAAGTCAAGGCCTTTTGTAGTTGCTGTTGCAACAGGTTCTCCGGTAACAGCATTGTATAATGGTTGCCCTTCGCCATCGCCGGTAATCCAGTTGCCGTTTATATAGTTTTCGAGTTTCATGCAATCGTAAAATTTAATGTTCAAAGTTAGCTTAAAACAAAAGAGGCTTAATGCCTCTTTGTAAAATTTTATAGTAAACCAAACTGCTTTGCATGATGCATCACATGCTTATGGTGCAGCAACACCCATTCTTCAAAGTTCAATTCACCAAAAACCGGGTGCAGGGTTGTTCTTAATGGTTCGTCTTTAAAATAATTTTCAAACGCAGCAATTGACTCTGCCAGCTTTTCTAAAGCTTCTTCCATATTTGCGTACCGCAATGGCAAGGCTTCTTCGCCAATTACATTGGTGGGTGCTTTGGTATTTTCCCTGAATTCCTTATCACTGAGCAAAAACTCTTTATACTTTGGCAGGTGTTCAGCAGGTGTTACCAAATCAAATTTTATTTTTCCGGCAGATACATTGAAGAAGGCTGCAAGATGCTCAACTGCCTGCTGGGCATTCATCTTGCCCCATTTGCCCATTGCATCGGCAGATAAATTTTTAAACAGCAAAACACATTCCTTTGTGATAAAATTTAGTTTTTGTACATCCATAAATCTGTGTTTAGTTACACAATGTAAAACAAAAAAGCACCCCATAAAAAGGGTGCTTAATATTTTAAAATCACCAGGCCTGTTAAGCCCGTATATCAATCTCTGCACAAAGCCTTTCAAAAATATCTTCTACCGTTCCTTCGCCTTTTATCATCACCACTTTATCAAACTGCTTATAATAATCCGCCACCACGGCTGTTTTGTTATGATATTCTACAATACGTGCCCGTATCACACTTTCATTATTATCATCGCTTCGGCCGCTGGTTTCTCCTCTTTTCAATAAGCGTTTCACTAATTCTTCTTCACTTACGTCCAGTGCCAGCATAGCTGCAATGGGCGCTTCTTTTAGTTCCAGTAAATTATCAAGTGCTTTTGCCTGGGCCGGCGTACGGGGAAACCCGTCAAACAAAAAACCTTTAGCGTCCGGGTTTTCATCCAGTGCCGAACTGATCATCCCAATCACTACCTCATCCGGAACCAGCTGGCCCTTATCCATAAAATTCTGTGCTTCTTTGCCCAAAGGTGTTTCACGGCAAATTTCGCTACGCAGCAAATCGCCGGTACTCAGGTGCTTTAAGCCGTATTTGGCAATCAGTTTTTCGCTTTGCGTTCCTTTTCCGCTGCCCGGGGGGCCAAACAATATTAAATTAAACATAAGCTGGTTGTCCTTGTGAAGATAGCAAATATAAGAATCGTACTTTAAATATTCGTTAACAGTACTATGAATCTGTTTAAAATCTT
The DNA here is from genome assembly GCA_030157685.1 of Ferruginibacter sp. Lineage (GTDB taxonomy): Bacteria > Bacteroidota > Bacteroidia > Chitinophagales > Chitinophagaceae > Ferruginibacter. The sequence goes on from JAOAUI010000149.1 coordinate 16,589, forward strand.
TAAATCCCGCCATTTCGTACATGAAGAACTATTTATCACGAAATTTGTTAAACCAGATGCGATCATTCATTTACATATCAATCATTGTTTCGTTAATTATTGCCGGATGCAATAATCCACAGATTAAAAAAGTTAATACAATCAATATGGATTCAACTAAAAAAGAAAACCCTGTTTTCTCAAAAACAGATACAGCCAAAGTAGAGATCAGTAATGAAGAGTGGAAAAAGATTTTACCAAAAGATGTATACAATATTGCCCGTGAAAAAGGAACCGAAAGGGCTTTTACTGGTAAATATTGGGACAGCAAAGAAGGCGGCACATATTATTGCCTGGCCTGCGGCAATCCTTTGTTTAACAGCAACGGCAAATTTGAAAGCAGTTGTGGTTGGCCCAGTTTTTTTGAACCCATCAGCAAGGGCAGCATTATTTATGCCCCCGATAATACCTATGGTATGAAGCGTACCGAAGTAATGTGCGGCAAATGCAAAGCGCATTTAGGGCACGTTTTTGATGACGGCCCACCACCAACCGGTTTGCGTTATTGCATCAACTCGGTTATACTCGACTTTGAGAAAGCAAAAGATGCCGAAAAAAAGTTTGATGATAAGTAATACCATCTTTATTTCATAAGTAGTCCAAAGGACTAAGTTGAAATATTAGATGGTATTATACCGATAGCAAAAAAATTGGGAATAAATACTGGTATAATCGGTACAATAATTAATCGGGCTTTCTTACACAAACCAAATGACAGAGATCAACTTTTTGCACATTGTAAAAAGCGTTGCTGTAAAAATATTTGGTTACAGCCTGTGTACCATTTGCTTCTGTTGAGCTCCAGATGGTCATCCGGTCATCAAATTTCAGTTTCTCAAAATTCAATTGAATAATATCTGTTTCATCTTTGCAAGGTAAGTACCAGTCGGAGTGCCCGCCTGCGGTAAGTGTATCACAAACCTTGGCTGCATAAACCCTTCCATCGTAACCACTGTTTTTTCCAACAGCCGCAACAATAGCTTTTGTATTGGCTGCGCCATCAGTTTCACTTTGTGCCGCTTTGCCAATCTGCTCATAACCGCCCCAGGTAATGCGGTCCATAAAAGTCATATCGGCTATCATTAATTTTTTACCATTGCCTTCTATGGTAGCTGTTTTTTGTGCTGTAGCACCTAAAGAAAAGAATAAAACAACGATCAGTGTATATTTCATAATTAAATATTTTGTGATGTAAATAAAATATAAATTTTTGAAACTGTTTTAATTTTTTCTTTCCCATACCTGGATAACCATTCATAATATCTAATACCATCTTTATTTCATAAGCAGTCTGAAGGGCTGCGTTGAAATATTAGATGGTCCCGATAGCTATCGGGATGCCGACAGGAATACTACTGGTATATTTATAATGTATAGTCGGTATAATTTGCAGGCTCGCCTTTTTTTTGCACCTTCATTGTCTAAATGTTTACAATGAGAAAAACGCACCTGCTTATTTTGGGTTTATCCCTTATCGCCTTCTCTTATAATTCAACAGCACAAAAAATCTCACTCGATCAGTTTAAAAACCTGAAACCCCGCAGCATTGGCCCGGCGGGCATGAGCGGCAGGGTTACAGCCATTGATGCATTGTATACCAACCCCGATCTGATTTACCTGGGCACAGCATCGGGCGGCGTTTGGAAAACAGAGAACAGCGGCAGCAACTGGACCCCCGTTTTTGATGAGCAACCAACATTAAATATTGGCGCCGTTGCCATTCAGCAAAGCAACCCATCTGTTGTTTGGGTTGGTACCGGCGAAGGAAACCCCCGCAATTCAATAAACATTGGCGAAGGCATTTACAAAACTATGGATGGTGGAAAAACCTGGAAAATGCTGGGCCTCGAAAAAACAAAAAATATTCACCGCATCATCATCGACCCCAATAACCCCAACACGGTCTATGTGGCTGCCATTGGAAACCCCTACAGTATACACCCCGAACGTGGCGTGTACAAAACAACCGATGGTGGCGAAAGCTGGAAACTTATACTGCATACCAACGACAGCAGCGGTTGCGGCGACCTGGTGATAGACCCAACAAATCCTAACAAACTAATTGCTGCCATGTGGCAACACCAACGTACGCCCTGGAGTTTTTACAGCGGTGGAAAAGGCAGCGGCCTTTATGTTACCGTTGACGGTGGAAAAAACTGGAAACAGATAAATAAAGATGACGGAATACCCGAAGGCGATTTGGGAAGAATTGGTTTAACCATTGCTTACAATGAACCTTCAAGAGTGTATGCATTGATAGAAGCCACAAAAAACGGTTTGTACAAATCCGACGATGGCGGTTTTAAATGGGAACTGGTTAACAGCGATAAAACAGAAGTTACCAACCGGGCATTTTATTTTCAGGATATAAAAGTTGACCCGAAAAATGAAAACCGTTTGTACAATATTAAACAAACCATTACGATGAGTGAAGATGCCGGCAAAACTTTTAAAACAATTATTCCTTACAGCGGCATTCATCCCGATCATCATGCTTTTTGGATAAACCCGCTTGACCCCAATTTAATTTTAGATGGTAATGATGGCGGCATTGGCATCAGTCGTGACCGTGGCCGCAACTGGAATTTTAATGAACGCATTCCCGTGGGACAATTTTATCATATTGCTGTTGACAATAAAATCCCTTACAATGTAATGGGTGGTATGCAGGATAACGGCACCTGGCATGGGCCTGCTTATATCTGGCGCTATGGTGGCGGCATCAGAAATTATTACTGGAACAATATTGGCGGTGGCGATGGTTTTGATTGCTCGCCAGACCCGGATAACAATGACTGGGTTTACTCCATGAGCCAGGGAGGAAGCCTTGGAAAGCAAAACATTGTAACCGGCGAGCGCATGGGCTTACAGCCACCGATGCCCGACCTGAAAACAAGATTACGTTTTAACTGGAATGCTGCTTTTGCGCAGGATCCCTTCGATAGCAAAACCATTTATTATGGCAGCCAGTTTGTACATAAGAGTACTAATAAGGGCCTTACCTGGGAAATTATTTCGCCCGATCTAACAACCGATAATAAAGTACAGCAACGCCAGGATGAAAACGGTGGACTATCGGTTGATATAACCGGTGCCGAAAATTACAATACCATTCTTTGCATTGAACCATCGGCCGTTGATAAGAATATTATTTGGGTGGGTACCGATGATGGCAATGTACAATTAAGTAAAGATGCCGGAAAAACCTGGACCAGTTTTCGCGGAAAAATACCAGGCATGCCGTTGGGTGTTTGGATACCTCAGGTACGTGCCAGCCGCTATAATGCCGGCGAAGCTTTTGTTATTTGCAACGATTACCGCCGTGCCGATTTTAAACCCTACATCTTCCGCACAAAAAATTACGGCCAAACCTGGGAGCGTATGATTGATGAAAACAAAGTAAAAGGCTATGCACTTTGCATGATTCAGGATCCGGTGGAACCCAATTTAATTTTTGTTGGTACCGAAAACGGACTTTGGATAAGTTTTGATAATGGCAGCAGTTTTCAGCAATGGAAAAATGGTTACCCATCAGTATCCACTTACGATATGGCTATACAGGAAAGAGAATCTGATTTGGTGGTTGCAACTTTTGGCCGTGCTATTTATATTTTTGATGACATTAAAGCTTTTAGAAAAGCCGCTGCAAATAATGGCAACACCTTCTCAAAAAAATTAACTGTGTTTCAGGCTCCAACCGCATACATGGCCCGGTATAGGCCACAGCCCGGTTACGACTGGAGCAGCTGGGGATTATATGAAGGAGAAAACCGTGGCAGGGGTGCTGCCTATTCATTTTTTATAAATCCTCCTGCTAAAACAGACAGTTCTAAAAAAAATAAAATTGATTCTGCCACTGTAAAAATTTACAACCAGGCCAATGAGTTAATACGTACCATTAAAATGAAGGTAGATACCGGGTTCAACAAAGCCAGCTGGGGTTTTGAAATGAAGGGCATCCGTCAGCCAAATTCGCCCAAACCAAAACCCGGTGCGCCGGAGCCAAGAGGCAACACTGTTTTTCCTGGAACCTATAAACTCGTAATAACTGCCGGCAAAGAAATGGACAGCACCATGCTTGTTGTAAATGCCGACCCCAATGCGCCGGAGAACAAAGAAATATACGATGCAAAAATAGCCATGCTGAACCGGCTTGATAAAAGCACCATGCGGTTAACAGAAATTACCGACCGGTTTACCGAAGCCGAAGAAACCATTGCCAAGGTAGAAGCCCAGTTAAAAAATGAAGAAGGCAAAGAAGTGGATAGTTTGCGTAAAGCCGGTAATGCCATGAAAGATTCCATCAAGAACATCCGCAATTTTATTTTTGGAAAGCCGCAGGAAAAGCAGGGCTATGGCTCTCCTTTTCAGATTACAGTAAGCGATGTACTGGGCGATGCCCGTGGCGAAGTACAGCAAAAAATAAAAATACCCGATCAGCAGGAAATGCGGATGGCAAACGAAGCCGAGGGTCTGGTAAATGAAGCTGTACTAAAAACAAATGCGTTTTTTAATGGCAGGTGGGAGGAGTATAAAACATTGGTAGAAAAAACACAGGTTAAATTATTTAAGCCTTATAAGGTGATTGAATAAAAAAATTTAAACACCTCAGGGAAAGCGGCTGCATAGCCGCTTTTTTATTATATTCGAAATTCAAAACCAACATCCGGTTAAAGCCATTGTATTTTTTTCTTTACTGTAAAATTATATGATGTACAAAATCTTCACACTTGTGCTTGCCGTTTCCGTAATTCCGGTTTCGCAAAAAATTATAACTACAGATCTTACTGCACACCATGCAGAACCTGCCGGTTATATTTTTCCTTATAAAAATACCATCGCTGCAAATCCTTTTGAACCCGAAAAAAAACCAACTGAAGCCTGGGGCCAGAACTGGATGCTGCAGGCACAGGAAAACATCCGTAAAAGTGAATACCATTTTATATGGGAAGAAAAATTAAACGCTTACTGCACACCCAACCGAAAAAATAACCTCCGCTTTTATTATACTGATAAAGGGTTTAGTGTAGAACCCCGAACAACAAAAATACCCCTTGGCGAATTTGACCCGATGACCAGGCCCGATGAAATAAAATATAAAACCATCCCAAGCTGGAAAACACAATTCAACCTTGATAAAAAGCAAGTAGGTAAAGGCTTGTGGAAGGTTGCCGAAAATAAGGCAGAATACAGTACAGATAAAATAACTGTGCAATACATCAACAACGACGAAGGCATGCGGCAGAATTTTATTGTGCATGCTCCTTTATCAAAAAATAATGAACTAAAAATAAATTTCAACATTAAAACCAAACTTAAAAATAAATTAAACAGCAACCAGTTACAGTTCTTCCACAAAAAAACCAATGTGCTCAATTATAAAGACCTGAAAGTTTGGGATGCCAACAACAAACCGCTCAAAGCTTCTTTTCAAAAAAATAAAAACGGAAATTATTGTATAAAAGTTGATGCAAAAGATGCCGCCTACCCAATAACCATCGACCCCATCAGCACAATACCCGACAGCACGCCAGATGATGCCGACCAGGCAAGTGCCCGGTTTGGAAATTCCGTAGCCAGTGCCGGCGATGTAAATGGAGATGGATACAGCGATGTAATTATTGGGGCTAATTATTTCGATGATGGTGCAAATGCCGATGAAGGCAGGGCTTTTGTGTACCACGGCTCGGCCGCAGGCCTATCGGCCACACCCAATAATACACCCGATGATGCCGACCAGGCAAGTGCCTTTTTTGGGTATTCCGTAGCCAGCGCCGGCGATGTAAACGGTGATGGGTACAGCGATGTAATTATTGGGGCTTATTTATACGATGATGGTGCTAATACCAATGAGGGAAGGGCTTTTGTGTACCACGGCTCGGCCGCAGGCTTATCGGCTACACCCAATAATACACCCGATGATGCCGACCAGTTCGGAGCCTCTTTTGGGTATTCCGTTGCAAGCGCCGGCGATGTAAATGGGGATGGGTACAGCGATGTAATTATTGGAGCTTATGGATACGATGATGGTGCTAATATCAATGAGGGAAGGGCTTTTGTGTACCACGGCTCAGCCGCAGGCCTTAGCGCTACACCCAATAATACACCCGATGATGCCGACCAGGCAAGTGCAGATATGGGCTGGTCTGTAGCATCGGCAGGCGATGTAAACGGAGATGGGTACAGCGATGTAATTATTGGAGCTTATGCATACGATGATGGTGCTAATATCAATGAAGGAAGGGCTTTTGTGTACCACGGCTCGGCCGCAGGCCTATCGGCCACACCCAATAATACACCCGATGATGC
>JAOAUI010000150.1 GCA_030157685.1 Ferruginibacter sp.
ATGCCGCTGCTTTCGGTAAGCACAACGGTTGGCCGAAAATAAGTTTCAATCAGTCTGCTGGCTACAATGCCTACCACGCCTTTATGCCAGTGATCTCTGAAAACAACAGTCGTTTTTTTATTCTGCAGCGTAACATCTGCATTAATTATTTCCAATGCTTCGGCGGTAATACTGCTGTCGGCTTCTTTGCGGTCGGTATTATCGCTGTGCAGCATTTCGGCAAATGCCAATGCATTGTTGTACTCATCTTCAATAAATAACTGCACTGCTTTTTTTGCATCATCCATTCGTCCCGCTGCATTCACCCTGGGAGCAATAACAAATACCACATTGTTGATGGATAATTTTTTTTGTATGCCGCCTAAAAAGATTAAAGCTTTTATACCTGGATTAGGATTGCTGTTTATTTTTTCCAATCCATAATAAGCAAGAATCCTGTTCTCACCGGTCATGGGTACAATATCTGCAGCAATGGCTGTGGCAACCAAATCAAGGTAACAGAGATAATGTTCTTCATCAATATTAAGTTCTGTTGCCAGTGCGGTTATCAGCTTAAAACCTACGCCGCATCCACAAAGCTCTTTATACGGATAATTGCAATCTTTTTGTTTGGGATTGAGGATGGCTGCTGCCGGTGGAATTTCTTCATCGGGCAGGTGATGGTCGCATACAATAAAATCAATGCCGATATCTTTTGCGTAGGTAATTAAATCAACAGATTTAATACCGCAATCCAAAGAAATGATCAATGTAAAATTATTTTCTTTGGCAAAATCAATCCCCATTTTACTTACGCCATATCCTTCACGATAGCGGTGCGGGATATAAAAATCGAGTAATGTGGATTCATAAATTTTGCAGAGAAATTTATACATGCAGGCTACTGAAGTGGTGCCATCCACATCATAATCGCCAAATACCAGTATTTTTTCATTTTTTTCGAAAGCGGTAAGGATGCGCTGTATAGCTTTATCCATATCCTTCATCAGCCAGGGATCGTGCAAATCGTTTAACTGCGGCCGGAAGTATTGCTTTGCTTTATCAAAACTATCAAAACCACGTTGGGCAAGTATATTGCATAAGGCAGAATTTATCTTAAGCGATTCCTGTAAAACAGCAGCTTTACCGGTATCAGCCTGTAATATTTTCCATCTTTTTTCCATATTAATATTTCCTGTCGGTAGTATAGCGCACCAATTCTTCCATTACCGCCTTTACCGGGTTTTCGGGAAAGCTGTTTAAAATTCCAAGAGCTTCATCACGATAGGCATTCATTTTATCCGATGCATATTTTATTCCTCCGGCATCTGTTACCGCATCAATAACAAATTTCACTTTCTTAGTGTCTTTGTTTTCATTTTTGATGATATAAATAATTCTTCTTCTCAGCTGAACATCAACATTGTTTAAAGTATAGATCAGCGGCAAGGTTAATTTTTTTTCTTTTATATCATTGCCGGTAGGCTTGCCAATATCTTCTTTTCCGTAATCAAACAGGTCGTCTTTTATTTGAAAAGCGATGCCTACTTTTTCACCAAAAAGTTTCATGGCGGCAGTTATATCTTCATCCTTACTGGTGCTGTAAGCCCCAACAGCACAGGCTGATGAAAGCAGTGATGCGGTTTTGTTGCGGATGATCTCAAAGTAAATTCCTTCATCCAGGTTTAGTTTACGGGTTTTTTGCAGTTGCAGCAATTCTCCCTCGCTCATTTGCTTTACCGCATCTGACAGTATGTGCAAATGCCTGAAATCATTATTGGAAGTTGCCAGCAATAAACCTTTTGAAAGCAGGTAATCTCCAACAAGCACCGCAATTTTTTTATTCCATAAAGCATTGATGGAATAAAAACTGCGGCGTTCAAGTGAGTCATCAACCACATCATCATGAACCAGGGTAGCTGTATGTAAAAGTTCAACCAATGCAGCGGCCCGGTAGGTACTTTCATTTATTTCGCCGTGTAATTTGGCACTCAATAAAACAAACATGGGCCTCAACTGCTTTCCCTTGCGTTTTATGATGTATTTCATAATCGTATCAAGTAAAAGCGTTTCACTTTTTACAGCATCAGCAAACTTTTTTTCAAAAATTTTTAATTCGGGGCCAATTATTTTATTAACAAAATCCATAATTTAAACCGGTAGCGTCCCTTACTCTTTATAAGATTATCATATTATTACCTTCTGTGCAACGAAAGTACTAATATCCGTGTCTTCACAATAAATTATAGCAAAAAAACACATATTGTCAATTAAATAGTAAAATTACTTTGATAATTAGCATGTAAGTGATATTTTTGCTGTAATATTAACAAATACGCATTGAAAATTTTTTTAATTAACAAATTATGGTAAGCAAAAATTACAAGTTCTTATTCGGGATATTATTTCTACTGCTGTCAATAAGTGCAGGTGCACAGGTTGGCGGAGCAGGAAGTGTTTACGATTCTTCGGTAATATCCAAGAAAAAGATGAACCAGCAAAATCGCTTTTGGGAAGGCTCTTATAATTTTCCTGCAAAACCACGTAATATGTGGGAAATTGGTGCATCTATTGGTATGTTCACAATAAGCAGTGATGTATCAGTTACACCTTTTACATTCCCCAATTTTGAAGCACATATCCGCAAGGCTTTTGGCTATGTTTTCTCTGTTCGTGTTCAGTATCTGAATGCAAAAGGACAGGGGTTGAATTATCTGTCTTCAGAGAATTTTAATAAAAACCCAGCCTGGAACAGGAACATACCTACTGTTAGCCAGCGCTATTTTTCTCCGGATGCACTCCCTAATGCTTTAGGTAACGGTAATGTTATCTTTACAGATCGTGATGGTAATGTAAGGCCAAGCGGAGATTTGGTTTACTACAATTATCAAACCAGGTTGCAGGATCTTGGCATACAAGGTATTTTTACATTAAATAACGTTCGTTTTCACAAACAAAAAACCGGCTTTGTAATATATGGTGGCGTTGGTATAGGTGTAACAGCCTTCCAGGCAAAAGTGAATGCTTTAAATGAAGCAACCGGTGAAAGTTACACTGCTTTATTTGATAATGTTTTTGCCAAATACGGCGCAGGTAATTACAAACAACGTAAAGATATTAGGAAAGATCTGAAAGCCGGTATGGATAAGACTTACGAAACTGACGCTGATAATGAAAATTACCGCAGGCCGCTTTTAGGTGATAAAACCCTGAAACCATCTGGTACCGCTATTATGGGAGTTGCTTTCAGGCTGGGTAAAAGAGTAAACCTGGCTATTGAAGACAGGGTAACTTTTGTTAAAACCGATTTATTAGACGGACAGCGTTGGCAGGAACACGCCTTGGGCGATGCAGTGTTAACCCCTGATTTTGATTCGTATAATTACCTTTCTATTGGCTTAAACCTAAACCTGGGCGGCAGGGCTGTTGAGCCACTTTGGTGGGTTAATCCATTGGATTATGCATATGATGAGTTACGTAACCACCGCAATGTTAAAATACCTAAGAATAATTGTGAGGATGGTGATGGTGATGGTGTTTGCGATCATTTAGACAGAGAGCCAAATACGCCTGCAGGTTGCCCTGTTGATACACATGGTGTAACGAGAGATACCGATGGTGATGGTGTACCAGATTGTAAGGATAAGCAATTGATCACTCCTACAGAGTGTCAACCGGTAAATGCTGATGGTGTTGGTAAATGCCCGGATCCTGAGTGTTGCAAAAACCCTGTACCTCCAACTCCGCCAGTTGCAGTTTGCCCTTGCGATTACCCAACTTTAATTTACAAAGGCAATACAAGTGGTTTATCAAACGATAACAGAAATATGCTGGCTACAGTTGCTGCCAAGTTGAAGGCAAATCCTACCTGTACAATAACCATTAATGGATATCCAGAGACGTCAAAAGCATCTCAGGCCAATTGCCAGAAAAGGTTAGAGACCATTAAAATATACCTGATTGAAAAAGAAGGTATCAGTGCAGACAGGGTTACTACGAGCTGCGAGGGAATAGGTGCAGGAGATAAAAATTCTGTAGATATCAAGTGTAATTAACAGACTGGAAAATTAATATATAACAGCCCTCCGATTTATCGGGGGGCTGCTTTTTTAAGGCCAAAAGCCCTCTTTATCAAATCATTAACGCAGCTTTTTTGACAAAACGGATAATTAAAAGCATTTTTGAGTTATTTACGTTAATTTTGCAATCCTTTATGATGAGATTATTTAAACTGTTTCTGGCATCTGCATTTTTACTTGTACTGGTATCATCCTGCAATAAATACAACAAGGTTACCAAAAGCAAGGACTACGATTATAAATTAAAAATGGCTGATGAATATTTCAGCAAAGGGAAGTATAAAATTGCACAGGAGCTTTATGAAGAACTTTTTCCTGTATTTAAAGGTACCATTAAGTTTGAAGAACTGTACTATAAAGATGCCTATTGTTTTTATTACATGAAAAGCTATGCCGATGCCGAAAACCTCTTTAAAGGTTTTTTAGAGGTTTTTCCAAACAGTGCTAAGGCCGAAGAGGTTGACTATATGCGCTCTTATTGCTTTTACAGGCAATCACCCAAGCTGGAGCTTGAACAGGTAAATACAATAAAGGCAATGGGTATGATGCAGACATTTATCAATACACACCCTGGATCTGAAAGAAATAAAGAAGCAACCGAAATTATTGATAAGTGCAGGGCAAAACTGGAAATGAAAGAGCACAGGGCAGCTGAATTGTATTATAACATGGGTCAATACCGTGCCGCAGCTATTGCCTTTACCAATTTAACCAATAACTATCCCGAATCATTAAAGGGCGAGGAATACAAGTTAAAAACAGTAAAAGCATATTATAAGTTTGCAAAAATGAGTTACGAGGATAAGCAGATTGAACGCTACGAAAAAGTAATTACAGAATACCAGGATTTTACAGACAGATACCCTGAAAGCAAATTATTAAAAGAGGCAGAAAGCTTCAGTAACCTAAGTATAAATAACATTAAAGCTATAAAATATGAGCAAACTCAGACGGCAGCTAAGCGCTAACACCAGCAGCGTAGTAGAACCAAAAAAATTATCCGACATTAAGGAAAAAACAGGTAACCTGTATGAATCTATTGCCATTATAGCAAAAAGAGCAAACCAGATAAACATTACCTTAAAAGAAGAGCTGCATAACAAACTGGAGGAATTTGCAAGCCATACCGACAGCCTGGAAGAAATTCATGAAAATAAAGAACAGATAGAGATATCTAAAGCCTATGAGCGTATGCCCAACCCGGCTTTACTGGCCACCCAGGAGTTTATGGAAGATAAAGTATACTTCCGCAGAAACGACGAGGATCTGTTCAGCTAAACTGTACCAATTATTTAGCATCTTATTTAGTTAAGAAGTCATAATTTTAACCCCACAA
>JAOAUI010000151.1 GCA_030157685.1 Ferruginibacter sp.
CACCATAGCTGTTCGGAAGATTATACACAGGTTTAAGTAGATTGTGTACAACTTAGCTTGCAAGCAGCACGCCAATTGCAAGTTTTCCATTTCAAAAACGGTAATGGAAACAATACACAAACTTCTTTCTTTTATTCCCGATAAAGCATTGGAAGCCTTTGCCATTGATACCCGGGTAAATAAAAGCGCCAAAAAATTACATGGACAGCTTTTGTTTAAACTGCTGTTTTACTGCATGGTTACTGAAAAAGACAATAGCCTACGTGGATTGCAGTCAGCACTGGAGTCGGCTGTTTTTAGAACGGTTAGCAGTATACCAGGAGAATTTACGGTATCACACAGTTCAATAAGTGAACGCTTAAATGTGATAAACGTGGATTTTTTTGAAAAGATTTTTAAATATTGCCTTGCTGCTTATAAAAACACTGCTTCAGCATTAAACAAAGATATTGTCCGCTTCGATTCCACAATAATATCCATGAGTACAAAGCTAATGAACATAGGATATAACCTGAAAGGCGGTGATGCTGAAAACTACCGGCTTATTAAGTTTACTATTGGCTACAGTGATTTGCCTGATTGCATTTGCTTTTATAAAGATCAAACATACAACAGTGAGAACAAAGCATTAGCAGAAACAATACTTGCCAATCAAAAGACAACCACACAAATAAATGTTTTTGACAGGGGAATTACATCACGGGATAATTACGACAGGCTTACCGATAAAGAAATTTCTTTTATATCCCGGATAAACCCTGGTGCAAAACAGGAAGTGCATCTTGCCAATACAATTACAAAACCCATACAAACAGAAACACTTACCATCACAGGCGATTCGTGGGTATATTTATTTACGATGCATAAAAAAAGAAGCAACCACCCCGTAAGGTTGATAGAAGCCGTAAGAAAAGACAACAATGAAAAAATTATATTTATTACCAACAGAAAGGATATAGAAAATACAGAAGTGGCAGCAATATACAAGTCACGATGGGATATAGAAGTATTTTTTAAGTTTATAAAGCAACACTTAAATTTTTCTCACTTGCTGAACAGAACTGAAAATGGCATCAAGGTGATGATGTATGTTACTATGACAGTAGCAATATTGCTAACGGAATACAAAAAATTAAGAAAGCTTACAGGGTACAAAATCCCAAAAAGAAAATTTGCACAGGAACTCGAAAATGACATTCTGTACAACTTTGTCCTATTGTGCAATGGCGACCCGACAATAGCTAAACGATTAATTTATCCAAACTCAAGCTAAAATCTTCCGAACAGCTATGGTG
>JAOAUI010000152.1 GCA_030157685.1 Ferruginibacter sp.
GTATACCCGATGTACAGCTTTCTAAATTTTCAACACGCAATGAAGAATCTGTTAACCAGCGTACCATCATCAACGATTTTGACGGTTACGAAAAATATTATTTTATCGGGGGCAGAAGCCAGTTCAATAATTTTAAAGGATTGGTTGCCAACATAAATAACCTGCATGTTTATGAAGAAGGAAGCTATAAAGCTCCACCACTGAATGTATGGGGCATCAGCGATAAAAATTTATTCCTGGAATCTGCTGAGGTTTTGGCAAAAGAACAGAAACCTTATTTTGCCATTATTCAAACTGCCGATAATCACCGCCCTTTTGATATACCCGAAGAAGACAAGGATTTTGCACGTGACTTGATAACAAATGAAGACCTGGGTAAATACGGGTTCGAATCGCTGAAAGAATTTCATGCTTTTGCCTATACAGATTACTGCATTAAAAAATTTATGGAGGCAGCAAAAAGTTCGCCTCATTTTAATAATACCATTTTTATTTTTACCGGCGATCATGGTGTGGAAGGTAATGCCACAGCCATTTATCCCAAAGCCTGGACAGAACAGCGCCTCAGCGATGAGCATGTGCCTTTGTTGTTTTATGCCCCTGCCCTTTTATCGCCACAAAAAAGGCCCGAGGTTGTTTCTCAAATAGACATTTTACCAACTATTGCCGGCATGATGCAACAGCCTTACTTAAACACAACTTTAGGAAGAGACCTGCTTGATTCAACCAAAAAAGAAAACGCAGCATTTATTATTTATCATGCACCGGGGTGGATTGGTGTGGTAAATGATGATTATTTTTTCCGAAAAAATATCAGGTTTAAAAAAGAGGAATTGGTGCCGGTTCGTAATAACACGCCGTTATTAAATAAGCAACAGGAGGATTCAGTAAAAAGAAGTTTATCTCAACTTACATCTGCTATATACGAAACGGCCAGGTGGATGTTAATCAACAATAAGAACAAGTAATATCTATTTCGATTTCACCTTCTTCGCAATCATCAGCATCCGCTGCGATTTTTTTACATCATAATTGCCAAACCCATAATCGCCAAACACTTCCTGTATCTGCAAACCCTGGTAGGCAAACATTTCAGTAAAATCTCCTAAAGAAAACTTAGCCACTTTTTCGGTGTATATCAAAGGTTCACGCAGGGCCTCATCCTCCACAATGATCTTTTTATAAAAATGTGTTTCATCATACCATTTGGTAATTATAAAATTGATACCGTCAATTTCTTTTTCAGATTTATGTACCAGGTGGTCTTCGGCATAATGTACATTCAAAAAGTCCATTACAAATATTCCGTTCTTCTTTATTGACTGGGCAATGGTGCGTATGGCATTGTCATGCTCACGCCGGGTATTAAAATAACCAAAGCTGGTGAAGAAGTTAAAAGCATAATCAAAGTAGTTTATCCAGAAAGGCAAACGCATATCATGCTTATAAAAATGAAGGCTGTCGGTTTGAAATTGTAGTGCTTCATTAATGCTGTCATCGCTCAGGTCTATACCGGTAACATCAAAATGCTGTTTTACCAACGAGCAGGTTTTATTGGCCAATTGAATGGAATGCCGGCCCTTGCCACAGGCAACATCCAGCATACAACTTCCGGGTGCAGGTTTCAGGTAATTGATCAGTTTATCAATAAAAGCCTCGGCTTCTCTATCATCCCTGTTAAAATACAGTTGATGATAGTAAGGTGAGTTAAACCAATCTTTAAACCAGGTTTGTTGCATGTGGGCAAAGTTAACTGTTAAAGGTTAATAGTTAAAGGGCCGTATCATTTACAGGGTCTAACCATTAACTATTAACCTTTAACTTTCAACTATCTCACTTTTCTTATCTTTGTTCTCCCTTAAAAGCAAAAGAATGGCACTGATAAAGAGTATTTCCGGCATTAGAGGCACCATCGGCGGAAAGACCAATGATAACCTTACCCCTGTTGATATTGTGAAGTTTGCAGCAGCATACGGTAGCTGGATATTGCAACAAGGCAGCAACTCCAAAATAGTTATTGGCCGTGATGGCCGTATAAGTGGCGAAATGGTAAGCAACCTGGTGGTTAATACATTGATTGGCCTCGGATTGGATGTTGTTGACCTTGGTTTAAGCACCACACCAACTGTTGAAATGGCTGTTACATTTGAAGAAGCTGCCGGCGGCATTATTCTTACTGCCAGCCATAACCCCAAAGAATGGAATGCTTTAAAACTACTGAACAATAAAGGCGAATTCATCAGCGGTGATGAAGGCAAACTGATTTTAGCCGCTGCAGAAAATGAAGATTTTAATTTTGCCAAAGTAGATAAACTGGGTACTTATCGTAAAGATGAAAGTTTATTACAAAAACATATTGATGCTGTGCTTGCATACGAACTGGTAGATGCCGCAGCAATAAAAAAGCAGAATTTTAAAATTGTGGTTGATGCGGTGAACAGCACCGGCGCCACTGCTGTACCGGCCTTATTAAAAGCATTGGGTGTAAAAGACGTTGTAGTATTGAATGCAGAAGTAAACGGCAATTTTGCACACAATCCAGAGCCCTTGCCAGAGCATTTAACCGAATTAAGCAGTGCGGTGGTTTCGCAAAATGCCAGCCTGGGTATTGCAGTTGATCCCGATGTTGACCGCCTTTGTTTTGTTTGCGAAGATGGAAGTATGTTTGGCGAAGAATATACCCTGGTTGCTGTGGCCGATTATGTGTTGAGCAAAAGAAAAGGAAACACGGTTTCAAATATGTCATCAACCAAAGCACTAAAAGATGTTACTTTAAATCGTGGTGGCGAATATTTTCCCAGCATGGTTGGCGAAGTGAATGTGGTAAATAAAATGAAAGCTGTGAATGCCGTGATTGGCGGCGAAGGAAACGGTGGCATCATTGTTCCCGACCTGCATTATGGCCGTGATGCGCTGATCGGCATTGCATTGTTTTTAACGCATCTCGCCAAAAGCAAAAAAACCATCAGGCAGTTGCGCAGTACCTATCCCGATTATTTCATCAGCAAAAATAAAATTGAGCTGACAAATGGTACTGATGTTAAAACTATTTTTGAGAATATTAAAGACCTGTATAAAAATCAGCCGATAAATGATGAAGATGGATTGAAGATAGAGTTCGATAATGATTGGGTACATTTACGCACCAGCAATACCGAACCCATTATTCGTATTTATGCTGAAAGTAATTTTGAAACAACAGCAGATAATATAGCAAAAAGATTGATGCAGGATATTGGGAAGATGATGTAAACAAGCTATGAGCTACCAGCTACGAGCTGCGAGGTAAACCGCAGCAGCTCATGGCTCAAAGCTCATAGCTCAAAGCTTGAAACTATGAACCGTATTTACTTCGACAACGCCGCCACCACCTCACTCGATCCACAGGTGCTGGAAACCATGATGCCTTACCTGACAGAAAAGTTTGGCAACCCATCTTCCATTTATTCTTATGGGCGTGAGAGCCGTATGGCCATTGAAACAGCCCGTAAGACTGTTGCTAAAATTTTAAATGCACACCCTGCCGAAATATTTTTTACCAGCGGCGGCACCGAGAGCAGCAACACGGCTATCTCCTGCGCCATTCGTGACCTGGGTTGTAAACATATCATCACTTCGCCCATAGAACACCACGCTGTTACACATTCTGTGGAGCACCTGGATAACCTGGACGTAGCCAAAGTGAGCTATGTAAAATTATTACCCAACGGCCACGTTGATATCGACGACCTGGAAAAATTACTGGCAGCCGCCGAAGAAAAAACCCTCGTTACTTTAATGCACGCCAACAATGAGATCGGCAATATTTTAGATATTCATGCCGTGGGCGAATTATGCAAACTGTACGGCGCTATTTTTCACAGCGATACCGTGCAAACCGTTGGCCACTTTCCTTTCGACCTGCGCAATACACCGGTGCATTTTATTACCGGTGCTGCACATAAATTTCACGGGCCAAAAGGCGTGGGCATTTTATACATCAACGAAAACGTGCGCATAAAGCCCTTTGTACACGGCGGCGGACAAGAACGCAACATGCGTGCCGGCACCGAAAACCTGTATGGTATTGTTGGCTTTGCCAAAGCGCTTGAGCTGGCAACTGCCACCCACGAAGAAGACATGGCCTACATTGGCACGCTGAAGTATTACATGATGGACGAACTGAAAAAAAATATTCCTGGCATTGCATTTAACGGCGATGCATTGGGCCGATGTTTGTACACGGTGCTCAGCGCCAGTTTCCCTAAAACAGAAAAATCGGAGATGATACTTTTCAATCTCGACATTAATAATATTTGCGCCAGTGGCGGAAGTGCCTGCACCAGCGGCGCCGACCAGGGCAGCCACGTTATCCGTGCCATCAACAACAACCCAAACCAGGTAACCGTGCGTTTTAGTTTTAGTAAACACAATACCAGGGAAGAAGTTGATACGGTGGTGGAAAAGTTGAAGGATCTGGTCTAAGATCCTGAGCGAAGTCGAAGGACGATTATTCTATTAGTTTCGAGCGAAGTCGAGAAACGATAGCCCGAAGAGTTTACCACAAAGCACACAAAGATTTTTCACAAAGGGCGCAAAGTATTTCTTTGTGCCCTTTGTGTTTTCTTCCTTAGTGGCCTTTGTGGTAAAATTTTCTTTTTTTGAGCCCGGCTATATGAATACTATTAAGCTTCATTGGCGTCGCACTCTTGTACGGTATAACTTCATTGGGCTTTTATCACAGCGTAAAATCTAAAAATTATACCCCAACTTCTCCCCTACTTCCTTCGGCAACACCGGCAACTTCTTCCTGTCCACTAAAAAACTATTCAGTTGCGCCAGCTCTTTAAAAATATAATGTTTATCCATGGCCGCTTTTAAATAACCGGTGCCGCTGCTGCCGCCGGTACCAATGCGGGTGCCAATCATGCGCTGCACCATATTAATGTGGCGGCTGCGCCAGTTGCTTAACTGGTTGTCAATTTCTAAAAGCGTATCCAGTAATTGAAAAGGCTGTTCCAGCATGGGGTAACCATGGTACATCATTATAAACAATGCCGAGCGACAAGCTTTGGGGCTAAGATTTCTTTCTACATTTTCATCAGCATTATTAAACACCGTTTCAAATGTGGCAGCATTATTTTTCTCAGCCTCTGCCAAACTTCCCACATACACCTGCTGGTAATTTTTCCAGAATTCTTCAGTAATAAAAGGCATTCTTTCCAGCCAGGCATTAATTAATTCAATAACACTTTTGCCGCTTTCCGCATCTTTAATAATGGCAATGTCTTTTTCTTTCAGTTGCGATGTGTAATAATTCTGTCCGTGCCTTTGTTCAAATTTTAAACCCAGTTTTGCTTCCAGCACTTTAAACTGGTAACTCTGAAAGCCCGATGCAGGCCGCAGCATATCTCTGAAGTCCAGGAAGTCCATCGGTGTCATCGTCTCCATAATATCTATCTGCTGCACCAGCACTTTTAAAATGGTAACTACTCTTTTTAAGCGGTGTACTACTGTTTGCATCTCTGGACTGTTATCATTCACCACAGGCTTGTTCATAATTTCAATCACCGAATTCACTTCAAACAATATCTGTTTAAACCAAAGTTCATAAGCCTGATGAATGATGATGAAAAGCATTTCATCATGCGCCGGTTCCCTTCCTTCCTTAAAACTTTCGGGATCCTGTGCTCCGGTAATTTTTTCCAGTTGCAGATAATCTCCATAATAAACAGTTTTTTCCATAATAGCATTATTGTGCAGCAAACTTACAGATTCAAAACGATACTGGATACTGGATTCTTGATACTTGATTCTGGATGATAGATTCTTGATACTTGATAGGCAGTATATAATTTCGAAAAGCTTTAGCACAGGAGGCACCCATCCAGAATCAAGTATCCTGCATCCAGCATCGGCCTTTTGACTTTTGTTAACCATTGGTGAACGCAAATCCCTTTAACAAATCCTTCAGTAAAATAAAAAAGCATGGCATCATTTTCTAATTAAAAAAAATCCAAGCAGACACTTAAACCCTGCAACCAACTATGATCAAAAAAATTTGCTTTTTTATCATCAGTGTATTGATGATAAATTCACTTCATGCACAGGTTAGTTACGGCATCAGGGCCGGTACAAACTTTGCAAAATGGCAGGGTGAAGACCTGCAGGTAATAGAAGACCTGCTGGATAAAACCGACGGCTATGTTGTTACCAAAGGCAAAACCGGCTGGCATGTGGGCGGTTATGTAAACATTCCCATCAGCAACACATTTTCTTTTGAGCCCGGCCTGGCCTATTCAAAAAAAGGGTACAGTATTAAAGGTGATGCTCAGATTCCTGTCTTAAAAATACTGGCCATTAATGCCGGCGCTCAGGTGCAGCAGCATTATATTGATATGCCCCTGGTGCTAAAAGCAAATGTGTACAAGGGCTTGCAGGTATACGCAGGGCCGCAGGTTTCTTATCTCGTAAGGAGTACCTTAAATGCAAAACTCGGCGTGCTGGGTATCAATATTTTTAACCGTGGCTTTGGCATTACCGAGCGTTTCAACAAAGTTGATTTGGGTTTAACCGGCGGCATCGGCTACCAGTTTGAGAACGGACTGAACGTACAGGCCGGTTACGATTATGGATTATCTACTCTTGATAAAAATGAAAATTATGCAGCCTATAACCGGGTTGTAAAAGTTTCGGTTGGCTTTAGTTTTTAGTTGATGGTTAATGATGGAGAAGCGGTATCCGGCAACGGGTATCGCTTTCTTTTTGTCTGAAATTGATTTTCCCTAAATTTGCAACCCGGTCACACCGATTAACGCCCGCCTGAACGAGTCGGGCAGGGATTAACCAATTAACGGATTAACGTACAAAACAATGGGAAGAATATTTGAAGTTAGAAAAAGCAGCATGTTTGCCCGCTGGGATAAGATGGCAAAGAATTTTACCCGTATTGGCAAAGAGATTGCCATTGCCGTAAAAGCCAGTGGACCCGATCCCGATAACAATCCGGCTTTAAGAAGATGCTATATCAACGCCAAAGCCTGCGGCATGCCTAAGGACCGTGTGGAAGCTGCTATTAAGCGGGCCATGGGAAAAGATACCAGCAACTACGAAGAGGTTATGTACGAAGGTTATGCACCGCATGGCATTGCCGTATTGGTTGAAACTGCTACTGATAATCCAACCCGTACAGTTGCAAACGTAAGAATGCATTTTACGAAAGGACAGGGATCGCTGGGCACAACCGGCAGTGTGGCTTTTGGTTTTACACACATGGCCGAATTTAAAATTAAAGGCGAAGGTGTAAATGTAGATGACCTGGAATTTGAACTGATTGATTTTGGTTTGGAAGAAATTGGAGAAGATGCCGAAGGCAATGTGATCATCCGTACAAAATTTAATGAGTACGGCAATATGAGTAAGGCTTTGGAAGAAAAGAAAATTGAAGTAATGAGTGCCGAACTTACCTGGATACCAGCCAATACCATGGAGCTGAGCGAAGAACAGGCCAATGATGTTTTAAAAATGGTAGATCATTTAGAGCAGGATGATGATGTGCAGAAAGTTTATCACAATCTTAAATAAAAAAAAGCCGCTGTAAAAGCGGCTTTTTTTATACAG
This sequence comes from Ferruginibacter sp., assembly GCA_030157685.1. Classification (GTDB taxonomy): domain Bacteria; phylum Bacteroidota; class Bacteroidia; order Chitinophagales; family Chitinophagaceae; genus Ferruginibacter. The sequence continues at coordinate 7,600 of JAOAUI010000152.1, forward strand.
TTATTTCACCTTTCATATAAAATATGGCTTTGCCTTTAATGATCACACGATCTCCTTTTTGCTCACACCAGAGTTCACCGCCACGTTTAGATAATTGAAAAGCATGCATTTTATGCTTGCTTAATTTTTCGGCCCAGAAAGGAATGAGTTGGGAATGTGCTGAGCCTGTAACGGGGTCTTCAGGCACGCCGCAATTGGGCGCAAAAAACCGGGAAACAAAATCGCAGTTGGTTCCGGGGGCAGTTACAATGATGCCGATAACATCAATTTTATTCAACTGGGTAATATCTGGCCTTACAGCCAAAACATCTTTTTGAGTTTCCAGTTCAACAATGTAATCACGGTTTTTATAAACACCCAAATGTTCGGTAATGCCCAGGCCTTTAATTAATTCTTCCGGGTAATCTGTAACCCTTTCTGGTTTCCAGGAAGGAAAGTCGAGTGCAATGTATTCCCCGTCGCGATGCACTTTCAGCGGGCCGCTTTGCGAATAAAAAATGATGGTATCTTTTTTATATTCCAGCAATTCAAACAACACAAATGCAGCAGCCAGCGTAGCATGTCCGCAAAGATCAATTTCCAGTTCGGGTGTAAACCAACGGATGTGAAAACCATCCTGCTTTGGCACAAAAAAAACCGTTTCGGCAAGATTATTTTCCTCAGCAATCTGTTGCATCAATAAATCATCAATCCATTTTTCCAACGGAATTACTGCCGCCGGATTACCGCTGAAAAGTTTATCGGCAAAAGCATCAACCTGGTAAATCGTGAGTTTCATCTTTTTTATTTTTTGAATACGCAACCGGAAGTGACAATTTATATTTAACGGCCAGCAACCGGATTATCAATATCAGTAAAATGCAAATGATCTTTGCTGCATCATCATTCAATGCACTTTGTTTAAGCAGATAATAAATAAGCCCGCCGATGATGCTGGCCAAAGCATAAATCTCTTTACGAAAAACGAGTGGTACATTATTCAGCAGTACATCCCTTATTACACCGCCAAAGCTTGCTGTGATAGTACCCAGTGCAATGCAAACGCCCACACTAAAATTCAGTTCCATACCTTTTTCAATACCAATGATGGTGAACAGACCAAGGCCCAGTGCATCAAACAAAAACAAAGTAGCATTTATTTTTTTAAGCCATTGGCCAAAAAACATACTGCCTATCGCTCCAATAAAAATTACGATGGTTGCTGTTTCATCACGCAACCAGCCAACCGGCAGGTTGCCGATCATCATATCACGCAATGTGCCGCCGCCAATGGCTGTTACAAAAGAAAGAATGAGTACGCCAAAAGGATCCAGCTTTTTTTCCATAGCAAAAAAAGCACCCGATACTGCAAAAGAGAAAGTACCTAAAATATCTATTACGTGTAAGAAACCGAAATCAATCATATGGTTTGATAATGATCAGTATGTAAGCTTGAAAACTGTCAGGTTGTACTGAACTTGTCGAAGTGTTGTCGAAACCGGGTTATTATAACACACCGCCTTCGACAGGCTCAGGCTGACAACATTTGTGATTAAAGAAGCTTAAACAGAAACTTACTCACTCATCATTTCCTTTATCACAGCAACAATATCTTCTGTATTGGGTTTACTGAAATAATCGCCATCGCTGCCATAGGATGGGCGGTGAGCTTTGCCGGTAATGGTTCGGGGCGATACATCAAGGTATTTATAGCCTCCCTGTTCTTCCATCACTTTATTAAACATGTAAGCTGCAGCGCCACCAGGTACATCTTCATCTACAAAGACAATGCGGTTTGTTTTTTTAAGCGATTCCACAATGGTGTGATTGATGTCGAAAGGTAATAAAGTCTGCACATCCACTACTTCGCAACTGATGCCCATTTTATCAAGGGTTTCTGTTGCTTCCAGCACAATGCGTAAGGTAGACCCATAAGTCACAATGGTAACATCAGTCCCCGCTTTTATAATTTCGGGAACACCTAAAGGCACTGTATAAGCCATTAAATTGGAAGGTAATTTTTCTTTTAAACGATACCCGTTTAAACATTCAATCACCAAACCTGGATCGTTGCCCTGCAATAAGGTATTGTACATACCTGCAGCCTGCACCATATTACGCGGCACACACACATACATACCACGCAGTGCATTTATAACCACCCCCATTGGTGAGCCACTGTGCCAGATACCTTCAAGCCTGTGCCCTCTGGTTCTCACAATAAGCGGACAACTTTGTTGCCCCGCAGTACGGAAATGTGTGGTACAAACATCATCGCTGAGTGGTTGTAAACCATATAATAAATAATCAAGGTATTGAATTTCTGCAATTGGACGCAGGCCTCTTAATGCAAGGCCTATTCCCTGGCCTATAATAGTTAATTCACGTATACCTGTATCAAAGATCCTGTCTTTTCCATGTTTGTCCTGCAGTCCGCTGAAGCCCTGGTTCACATCGCCAATCTGACCAAGGTCTTCACCAAAAGCAAGCACTTTATTATTGGTTGTAAATAACTCATCAAAATACCTGTTCAGCATATCAAAACCATTTACAACGGCTGCATCATTATCGTATCGGGCTTTTATTTCGGGCACTTTTAATGCCGACCGGGGACCCTGGTTATATAAAAAACTATTGTACAGATCAGCATTAGATTTTTTCAGGTTTGCATAATATGTTTTTACAGCATTTGAAGTTTCATGATGGCCCGCAATATCAATTGTTGTTGCAAGCGCTTTCATGATATCCCTGCGTAAAGGCTCCCGTAAAGTGAACAAATCATCCGATATCTTTTTTATTGCCGGGTTTATCAACGCAACCGGTTCTAATATTGCAACGGTTTTTGCAACCATTTCTTTAACAGGGTCAATATATCTGGCCCATGCTTTTTGCTTACTTTCCCTTACATGTACCACAGCTTCTTCTTCAATAAGGCTTAATTCAGCTTCGTCTGCAAGTGCATTGGTGATGATCCATTCACGCATTTGCTTTAATCCATCCCACTCTTTCTCCCATTCCAAACGTTCAGCAGATTTATATCTTTCATGGCTTCCCGAAGTAGAATGCCCCTGGGGCTGGGTGATCTCCTCTATATGAAAAATTGCTGGTGTATGTGTGTCTCTTATTTTTTGAATGGCAGGCTCAATTACCTCACACATACCTGCATAATCCCAGCCTTTTAATTTATAAATATCAATACCGTTGGTACCTTCTTTTTTCTGAAAACCCTTAAGTGCATCGGAGACAGATGCTTTGGTTGTTTGATATTTTTTTGGAACAGATATCCCGTAACCATCGTCCCAGACAAAAACAGCCAATGGTATCTGCAATACACCTACTGCATTTATGGTTTCCCAAAAATGCCCTTCGCTGGTTGAAGCATCGCCAATTGTACAAAAACAAACTTCATTTCCATTATTGCTGAGGGCCGTTAAACCCTGGATTCCCTTAATATTCCTGAAAGCCCTGGACGCAAAAGCAAGTCCTAATGCCCTTGGCATTTGTCCACCTGTTGGGGCAATATCGCTGCTTATATTTTTAAGATTTGCAAGGTTTAACCAATTGCCGTTTTCATCAACAAATTTAGTGGCGAAGTGTGCGTTCATTTGCCTGCCTGCGCTGAAAGGGTCATTTTCAATATTCGGATCGGCATATAACTGTGCAAAAAACTGTTCTACAGTAGCAAGACCGCTTGCAAACATAAAAGTCTGGTCGCGGTAATACCCCGACCTGAAATCGCCGGGTTTAAAAAACTTTGCAACAGCAACCTGTGGTATTTCTTTACCATCTCCAAAGATGCCAAACTTGGCTTTGCCGGTAAGTACTTCTTTACGGCCCAGCAAGCTGGTTTCTCTGCTTTGGCAGGCAAACCGGTAATCCTTGAGCACTTCATTTCTAAAATTTTCGAAACTTAGTTTTTCCTCTAAAGCAGCATCGTTGTTGTTATTTGTATCCATAACCTGATTTAATCCTGGACAAAAATATAAATTATAGAGCAGCCTTTGTTAAAAATCTCCTAACAGGGTAACAATTTAAAGCAGATACAGTCGTTTTATTATCTTTATACCATCAACCTGAAATAACTAATATGAAACAATTATTTACATGTCTGTTTGCCATCTGTTTAATGTCGGTTGTATATGCACAAACGGCTACCGTACCGGCAGGTACCGCACAAAATGCCTTAACCATTACCCAGGCAGATGAATTGCTTACTTTAAAAGAAACCGAATTTGATTTTGGTAAGATCCCTCAGGGCAAACCGGTTGTTCATATTTTTGAAGTAACCAATAAAAGTAATGTGCCGTTAAAAATCAGTGATATTCATGCAAGCTGCGGTTGCACCACGCCTGAATGGGAAAAAGATAAAGCGGTAGCGCCAGGAGGAAACACTAAAATAACCGTTGGTTATAATGCCGCTGCTGAAGGGCCTTTTACAAAATTTATTACTGTAACTTATAATGATACCCAAAGCAAACAAATAACCATTAAGGGAGAAGTTTGGAAAACACCGGGCAGCTCTGCCCCGGAAAATAAAGGGCTTAACGATTTAAAAAACTAAACAACATAAATTAACCAATCATGAAAAAATTATTCCTTTCACTAACTGCATTAACTTTTTCTGCCATGCTGTTTGCCCAAAAAACAGTAGCTGATGTAGCTAAATTTGAAGCTGAAACCATTAACCAGGGTTATCTTAAACAAAACGAACCAAAAGAAGTAAAGTTCATTGTTACAAACATCAGCAAAGAGCCGCTTATTATTGAGCAGGCTAACCCAACCTGCGGCTGTACCATGGGTGACTATACCAAATCACCGATTGCACCAGGCGCTACAGGTTTTATTTCAGCAAAATTCAATGCTGCAAATGCAGGTCATTTTTCTAAAAATCTTACTGTAAAATTTGCCGGTGTTGATGAAATGAAAAGCATTACTATTTCCGGCGATGTTTTAACTGCCGAAGAGTATGACAAATGGGCTGCTGAAAATGATGCAAAGAAAAAAACAGAAGCTGCTCCTGCTGTTGTAAAACCAACAAGCAGTTCAAAAAGCAACAAGACCGGTGTAAAAAATAATAATTAATACCGAAAGCATATTTTAATAAGCAAAAGCCCTCCGAAATACCGGAGGGCTTTTGCTTTCGCCTGAATCAGGCATTTATAAATTACATACCAGCCATTTAATCTTTTAACATTTTTATACTAAAAATCAAAAGTATCCGTTTATACCTTAACCGTACTGAAAGCAAGGAAAACTAAAACTTAACCCTATGATAAAAGGTAATTACCTGCCATTTGAACTTGAAAATTCCCCTACGTATTTTTACCAGGTAATACCTGCAGAAATAAAACACTTACACTACATCTTACCGGTTTTTTAATAACACAAATAACTTACGCAAAACTTCCCTAACCTGTTTTGCCAACGAATTTATCAGTAAATAATCTTCTGTAACAAAAACCAGTGTGCTAACAACTTAAAGATTTTTGTTTTTATGGATTGTTTGGATAACAATGAAACCCCTCTTTCTAGAGGGGTTTTTATTTGAACTAAAAAGAATAAATACTGTTTAAGCAGAACAAGCAGCATCTATCTTTACAAAAATTACAATTTATGAACCTTACAGTTGGACAATCCGCCCCCGAATTTACTTTATACGATACAGCCAAAAACAAAGTGAGCCTCTCCGGTTTTAAGGGCAAAAACGTATTAATTTTATTCTTTCCCCAGGCATTTACCAGTACCTGCACCAAAGAATTATGTACCGTAAGAGATGATATAGGCCGTTATAGCAATATAAACGCCGAAGTAATCGGCATTTCGGTTGATTCAGTTTTTACCTTAAATAAATACAAAGAAGATCAACAATACAATTTCCCCTTATTGAGCGATTTTAATAAGGAGGTTTCGGCTTTATACGGGGCATTATATACCGATTGGATACTGGATATGAAAGGCGTAAGCAAAAGAGCCGCATTTATTGTGGATAAAGATGGCCTATTTGCTTATACCGAAGTGCTGGAAAATGCCGGGGAAATGCCCGATTTTGCTGCAATAAATGAAAAAATAGCTGCTTTAAGTGCTTAAAACCGGGTTGGGGATAATAATTAGCCTGCTAAAAGAGTGGGCTTGGGTTTATAGTCTATATTTATTACAAATAAACTAACAGACAAACTATTGCTGAATTAAAACATTTTCTATACTTTTACCTAGTTGAAAAAAATAGTTTACATACTAATTTTACTTATTGGAATAAATTTTACTTCTTTTGCTCAAACTAAAAGCCCTTCACAGGGCGAGCCTATAGCAAAGCTGATAAAGCCTTATCCAATTCCTGCTACTACAGCAATTAATTTTGAATTTCTGTATGGCTATGATAAAACCTTTTCCCTGCAGATATATAATTTTATGGGTAAGAAGGTAAATGAATTCAGCAAAATCCCTCCCATGATGACCGTGCCACTGGATGATTTTTATCGTGGTATTTATGTTTACCAGTTGCGTGATAAGGATGGAAAGATCATCGATTCCGGCAAATTCCAGGTAGTTAAATAATCTCCTTCTTTTAATAAATTACATCACCTGTACTATCAAAAATTTAAGGTAGTGTGTATTTTCCTGTCCACGTATTATGGGATGATCGGCCGATTGTGAATTAAAAACAACCTGCCTTATTTTTCTTTTAGCATCGGTAGCTGCCATTTGAATGATATCTAAAAACAACTCGGGCTGCACCAGGTTGGTACAGCTGGATGTTACTAAAAACCCTCCTGGTTTAACCAGTTTCATTCCACGTAAATTAATTTCTTTATAACCGGCAACGGCTTTATTAATAGTAGCCCGGCTTTTTGTAAACGAAGGCGGATCAAGCATTACAACGTCCCATTGCTTTCCTTCTTTGCTCCATTCTTTCAACACATCAAAGGCATTAACACATTCAAATTTACAAATATTATCCAGCCCGTTTAAAGCAGCATTCTTATTACACATATCAATGGCGTTTTGAGAAATATCAAGCCCCAAAACCGATTTGGCCCCATAATGTGCCGCCGTTATTTCAAAAGAACCGGTATAGCAAAATGCACCAAGTACATCGGCATCTTTTACAATATGCTCAATAGCCCGGCGGTTATCCTGCTGGTCTAAAAAGAAGCCGGTTTTTTGTCCGTTGGCAATATCTACATGAAATTTTACACCATTCTCGGTAATGATAATATTGGTATCAAATTCGGCAGATAAAAAACCTTTATGCTGCTCCATACCTTCCAGTTCTCTCACGGGCACATCATTGCGTTCGTAAATTCCTTTGGGGTTAAATATCTTTTCAATGGCTTTTACTATGGCCGGTTTCCATACATCTATACCCAGGGCCAGGGTTTGTATAACGAAATAGTCATTGAACTTGTCAACGATCAGCTGCGGTATATCATCTGCCTCCCCAAAAATAAGCCTGCAGTTTTCGGTATACCCAAGTTTTTGGCGGTATGCCCAAGCCTGCTGTAATCGGTTTACAAAAAACTGGTCGTCAATCACTTCATCCTTATCACGGGTAAGCAGGCGCACCATAATCTGCGACTGGGGGTTTATATAGCCTCTTCCTATAAACTTTTTATCGTGGGTAAACACATTTACTATTTCGCCAGCTTTGGCAGCGGCATCCAGCGCTTTCCCTGGGTTTACCTCATTTCCAAATATCCAGGGGTGGCCGGTTTCTACTCTTCTGCTTATCTTTTTGTTTAAAAAAATGCTCTTCATGGCGCAAAGGTAGCATCCGTGTCATACATAGTGCAGTTATGGGTATCTTATTTGCAAATAATTGCCAATTTGACTGCAAATGAGCCCTTGGCAAAATGTTTGACTGTTGTACCTTCGCAACCAATTTTAAAAGACAATATGGAAGAAAAAGAAATATATACCCCCGAAAACGAAGAAATGAATATTAATGCCGATGCCGATATACCAGGCAATACCCATTTAAGTAATCCCGGCGGCGAAGATGTTTTGGAAAAACTGCAGGCCGAACTGGAAGAGCAGAAGGATAAATACCTGCGCCTGTTTGCCGAATTCGACAATTTTAAACGCCGCAACGCAAAAGAAAGAAATGAGCTTATCCAAACAGCTGGTAAAGATGTAATTATTTCTATGCTGGAAGTAATGGACGATTGCGACCGGGCCGAAAAACAATTGAACGAAAGCAATGATATTGCTGCGCAGAAAGAAGGGGTACAGCTGGTATTTAATAAGCTGAGAAACACCTTACAGGCAAGAGGGTTAACGGCTATGGAAAGTATCAATACAGAATTTGATGTGGAGAAACACGAAGCCATTACTGAAGTGGATGTGCCTGAAAAGCAGAAAGGAAAAGTGGTTGATGAGGTAGAAAAGGGATATTATCTCAACAACAAAATAATACGTTTTGCGAAAGTGGTGGTAGGCAAATAACACCCCCCTGAACTGTGTTCGTTCCCTTATCAGGGAACCCCTGAAGGGGGAACTGGAGTAAGAAATTCAAAGTAGCTTTATACAATAGCAAGAACTAACAAATGTCAAAAAAAGATTTTTACGAAATACTGGGCGTGTCCAAATCTTCATCTCAGGATGAAATAAAAAAGGCATACCGTAAGGTAGCCATGCAATTTCATCCAGATAGAAATCCCGGTGATAAAGCCGCTGAAGAAAAATTTAAGGAAGCGGCTGAAGCGTACGAAATTTTAAGCGATGCAGATAAACGTGCCCAATACGACCGGTTTGGCCATCAGGCATTCAGTCCCGGCCGTGGCGGCGGAGGTGGTTATAGTGGTGGCGGGATGAACATGGATGATATCTTCAGCCAGTTTGGAGATATTTTTGGCGATGACAGCCCCTTTGGCAGTTTTTTTGGAGGCGGCAACGGAAGAAGAGGTTCGGGAGGAAGAAGCAGGGGCACACGTGGCAGCAACTTACGTGTAAAAATTAAATTGAATTATGAGGAGATTGCAAAGGGTGCTCAAAAAACCATCAAGGTAAAAAAATATGTTGGTTGCAATACCTGCGGTGGCAGCGGTGCAAAAGATAAAAATAGTGTGCAAACTTGTGGAACCTGCGGTGGTAGTGGCCAGGTACGCAGGGTACAAAATACTTTTTTAGGGCAAATGCAGACCGTTACTACCTGCCCCACCTGTAACGGCGAAGGCAGCACTGTTACACACAAATGCTCTGCCTGCAAAGGCGATGGAAGAATTTATGGAGAAGAAACAGTAACCATTGATATACCGGCAGGCGTACAGGAAGGCATGCAGTTAAGCCTGAGCGGAAAAGGAAACGCAGGTGAACGTGGTGGTTCCGCAGGCGACCTGATTGTGCTGATAGAGGAAGAACCGCACCCGCAACTGCACCGTGATGGACTGAATGTTGCTTTTGACCTGCACATTTCTATACCGGACGCTGTGTTTGGCACACAGATAGAAGTACCCACCATTGATGGCAGGGCAAAAATCAAGATACCACCGGGAACACAAAGTGGAAAAATTTTCAGGCTAAAGGGAAAAGGGTTTCCCAATGTAAACAGCTATGAAAAAGGAGATCAGTTGATACAGATAAATGTATGGACCCCGCAACATGTTTCTTCCGCAGAAAAAGACATGCTTGAAAAATTACAGCAGTCGGAAAATTTTCAGCCTAAGCCTGATAAAAATGACAAATCATTTTTTGATAAAGTAAGGGAGATGTTTTCTTAATCTGATTTACTTTTTCTTCGCTTTTTGCTGGCATAAACATCCTGTGCTTTGTCAATCAGTTTCAAAAACTCAGCCTGCAGGTAACTTTGCGGATCGTAAGATTCCGCTGCAATCCTTTGTATATCCTGCCAATCGGCCTGTTTAATATATTTCGACTGTTTTATTTTAAGGCCAAACATGGCAACGGCAGTTGCAAATTGTAATTCTTTATCCAAACTTTTAAACTCAATGAAATTGGCGAGGCAGAAATTTTTAGTTACCAAAAGTGTTGTATCGTCACAAAGACTGTAGCGCATTTCAATATCGGCCACTATATCTTTCGGCATCAGGTCAGGCTTAAAAAGTTTATCGCTTGCCGGTACTATTTCAAAAATAACCATCACACTGTTGCCGCTTCCTATCTCTCCTCCTTCCAGGTCAATGCTGCTGTCGGCAACTGCATCCCTTCTGTTATCAAAACCTATCAACCGGTATTCTTTTACCAGTTCGGCATTAAATTTCATGTTCATAAACACATCATCAGCTACAGCAAAAAATGTTTGCGTAAGCTCTTTCACCAACACTTTTTCTGCTTCTGTAATATCATCCAGGTAGGCATAATTACCATTGCCTTTTTTAGCAAGGGTTGCCAGTTTACTATCTTTAAAATTTCCCATACCTACGCCCAGGCAGGTTAGATAAATGCCTCCCTGCCGTTCCTTGGTTATCAGGTCTTCCAGAGCTTTTTCAGATGTGAGACCAACATTAAAATCTCCGTCGGTAGCCAGTATTACCCGGTTACTCCCTTTGTCTTTGTAAGTGTTTCTTGCCAATGCATATGCCGTCATAATTGCGGCTTCGCCGGGTGTATCGCCACTGGCAGATAATTCCTCAATTGATTTTATTATTTTTTCTTTTTCTCCTCCACCTGTAGGTTGCAGCCAAATGCCAACAGAGCCGCCGTATGTAACAATTGAAACGGTATCAATCACCCGCAGGTTTTTTACAAACATTTGAAAAGCTGCTTTCAGCAATGGCAGGCGGTTGGGCATATCCATACTGCCCGATACATCAATTAAAAAAACAAAATTACCCGGCGGTACCATGTTCAGGTCAAGTTTTTTGGCATTCACATTTAAAATGAGCAATTGTTTTTCCATGTCCCAGGGGCATGAAGTAAGCTGCGATTCGAAATTAAAAATGTCGCCATGCTGCGGTTCCCGGTAATGCAGGTTAAAATAATTGATCATTTCTTCTGTACGAACCGCATCGGGAGGCACGGCGCTGTGCATATTGATAAAGCGCCTTACATTACTGTACGAGGCCTTATTTACATTTAATGAAAACCCCGTGTTTGGAAATTTATCTGCACGTACATACTCATTTTCTACCAGCTGAAAATAGGTTTCATTATCTATAAACCATTTTACTTTGGAAGTATGCTCTAAATTTTTTGTTACCGAAATAAGTTTGGGGCGGTTACTATTAACATTGGAAGGCAGTATTTTTAATGTGATGTATTGCCACTGGTCAGCATTTACTTTCAGGCATTTTGGCTCGTAGCCATCTACACTTATCGTGAGCGAATCCCATAATGTTTTGGTGGTAATTCCAAAGCCCCCATAAGTGCCGGTATAATAAACATGCCTGGTAGAATGCAGCATAACTTTTACATTCTGCAATGACTGGTTTTTTTCATCTTTTATTTCGCCCCGGAGATAATATTGGGACCTGGCAGTAAATGCCATTAGTATGAAGAGGATATAGAAAAAACATTTTTTCAATTGCAAGCTGATTGTAAAAAGTATAATATCTGATATTAAGATATGCTTTCAATGCTTTGCGTTGCCCCTCTAATCCTCCACCAGCTGATAAATTTCCTTCAGATTTCTGCCAAGGCCATCATAATCAAGCCCAAAACCGAGCAGGAATTTATTGGGTACATTAAACCCGATATAATCAATGGTAAGCGGATGCACCAATGCCTCCGGCTTATGCAACAACGCCGCTATCTTTAAACTTGCGGGTTGCTGATTTACCAACTGAGGTAAAAATTCGTTTAAAGTTTTTCCGGTATCAACTATATCTTCAATAATGATCACGTGCCGGTCGGTTAATGGCATATCCAGCCCGATGGATGTAATTACATTACCTGTTGATTTTGTTCCTTTATAGGATGCCAGTTTAATAAAACATATTTCAGCATCAATGGTAAGCTCTTTGAACAGGTCGGATGCAAACATGAACGAGCCGTTTAAAATAGCAATGAACAACGGCTTTTTGCCTGCATAATCTTCATTGAGCTGCCTGGCCAGTTTATCAATCTGTTCCTGTATTTGCGGAGCTTTAATGTAAGGTTGAAATTTTTTATCCAGTACCTGAATAACCATGTTTTAATCTATTTATTTTGAAACAATTATTTCCTGTCCTATTTTCAAATTCTCAGAGTCAAGTTTATTCCATTCTTTTAACTGCTGAACGGTAACATTGTAAGTTCGGGCAATGCTATACAAACCTTCTTTGGGGGCAACCAGGTGTACTTTGTTTTTTTTGCCGTCTGCATTTTTAACAGCGTCCTGAAAACCTGGCTGTAAAAACAATTTTGTTTTCGGGCTTAATTTAGCATCGACTTTTAAATTATTATACTCAAGGAGATATTTAAGCTGCACTGCATTTTTTTGTGCCGCATCATACAATGTTTCTCCCGGTTGGACAATATAAAATTCCTTTTCCCCTGCTTTTGATTTTTTTTCCAGGTAAATCAATTGATCCTTACCAAGCAGACCTTCTTCCTCCATATCATTAAATTCCATCAGCTTACTTAAACTGATTTTGTGTTTACTGGCAATAACCAATAATGATGTTCCCTTTTTTGAAAAGACACATTTGGTTTTATTAATGCTCATCACTTTATCCGGATCATTCGCCGCTATGGCAATATCATTTTCGGGAACGGTATTTTCCACAGCTACTTCAGCAGGCGCAACAGTTTTATTGTCTTCTGCTTTTGCAATACCCGTTTCGGGTTGTTTATTCAAAGCAATTAAAGTGTATTGCTGCAGATTATACTGCTCAATATATTTAATCAATAAATCCGGATACCTGGGGTTGGTAGCATAGCCTGCCTTTTTTAAGCCCTTTGCCCAGCCTTCATAATCTTCAGCCTCAAGATTAAACAAAGCACCGTAGCGCTTGTTGGCTTTTAAAAAATCACTGTGATCCCGGTAACTTTCAGCTGCATTGGTATAAGCCCTGAAACATTCTCCGTTCGCATCATCGTCATGTGTTACCGTTTCGCCGGTCCAGGTGTTTTTACATTTAATGCCAAAATGATTGTTTGATTTTTTTACCAGTTCGCTGTTTCCGTTTTCTGTTTCCAGGATGCCCTGTGCCAAAGTGATTGATGCCGGTACACCCGTACGCTTCATTTCACTGATAGCAATTTCTTTAAACTGGTCTATATACTCTTCAACCGAAATTCTCTGCGCCGCAAGCGTTAAGGAAGCCAATGAAAACAATATGGAAAGAATAATTCTGTACATTCTTTACTTTTTTTGAATTAATAAGAGCCCGTCTCTTATGGTTAGCATGGCCTGTTGTACACGGTCATCATTTTTAACATGTTCGTTAAAAGCATGTATGGCTTTTGCATTTTTCCCTTTTATATCATCTTCCAAAACTTCGCCATGAAAAAGCACATTATCTGCCAGTATCCAGCCACCACTTTTTACTGATGGTAAAGTTAATTCGTAATAGTTAATATAGTTCACTTTATCAGCATCTATAAAAACAAGATCCCAGTTTTCTTTCAGAGCAGGAATGATCTCCAATGCATCGCCAACATGCAGATCAATCTTCGATTCCATTCCTGCTTTTGCAAAATATTTTTTTGCAGTGGCAGCATCATCTTCCCTTAATTCCAGTGTCACTAATTTGCCATCATTGGTTAATCCTTTAGCCAGGCACAAACCACTAAATCCTGTAAATGTTCCAATTTCTAAAATCCTTTGTGGTGCTATCATTTTACTGAAAAATTCAAGCACTTTGCCCTGCACATGCCCACTTAGCATTTGTGCATGTGGATGATTGACCAACGTGTATATTTCTATTTCATTCAACACCTCATCTAATTCAGATGTGTTTTTTTTTGCATATTGCTCTGCCTGGGGGTTGATGAGTTCCATTTTTATAACGCTGTTATTCCTTTTAAATTGCTGTTCACATATGTAGACAAAATGCCATTCTGCACTTTATTTAATTGTGAAGAATGGCACTTACTAACAAAGTAAAGTTACGCTGAAATATCTGTTTTTTTATCTCCTTTACGGGAAATTAACAATAAGCCCAAAAAGGTGAATATGCCGTTTATTAAAATTAATTCGTTACCAATTTTGTAACCATGAAAAATACTTTCCGAAATTGATTTTAATCCAAGTGAAACATGCAGTTTCGCTTCGTACCAGGCAGGGCTGCTCAGCATGTCCAGCCCCAGGGCCAGTAAAGGGGCTACAATACAAACTGTCCAAATAAATTTTTCATTCAGGTGTCGCTTAGTTAAAATACCAAAAGAAAATAAACCAAGTAGCGGTCCGTAGGTAATACCGGCAAATTTTAAAATAAAATCAATGATCAGCTTATCGTTGATGGCTTTAAAAACAAGTACCATTATAAAAAACACAACGGCAAAAGTGAAATGCACTTTAAGCCTTGTTCGTTTCTTCTCTTTCTCTGTTCCCTCTTTCTTATTGATGCCTAAAATATCAATACAAAAACAGGAAGTAAGTGAAGTAATAGCCCCATCAACACTCGGGAATAATGCTGATATTAATGCAATGATGAAAAGGATACCAATCGTTCCGCTGAAAGCATCGCTCAATGCAATGGTTGGAAAAAGGTCATCGGGCGGAACTACGATATTGTTGGTGCTGGCATATAAATAAAGTATACCACCCAGGAAAAGGAATAAGAAATTTACAACCATCAACACGGCCGTAAATGTCATGATATTTTTCTGCGAATCTTTTATATTTTTTACGCTGATGTTTTTCTGCATCATTTCCTGGTCAAGTCCCGTCATGGCGATGGCGATGAACATACCGCCGATAATATGCTTTAAAAAGTAGGAACCCGCTTTAACATCGGTATTAAATATTTTGGTGTATCCCTTTTCATTCATGAGCGATAGTGCGCCAGAAAAATCTGTACCCATCGCTTTTACAATAACGATGGTACAAACCACCAATCCCAGCAGCATGCCGGTTGTTTGGAGGGTATCGGTATAAATAATTGTTTTTACACCACCTTCAAAAGTGTAGAGTAAAATCAACAGTAAAATAACCAGTGTGGTTACTATAAAAGGGATGTGCAGTTGCCTGAAAATGAAAGTATCTAAAATACTAATTACCAGGTACAGGCGTGCTGTGGCACCTACCACACGGCTGAGTATGAAAAAGAAAGCACCTGCTTTGTGTGCATTGATGCCAAATCTTTTCTCCAGGTAGGTATAAATAGAAGTAAGGTTCATTTTATAATACAGGGGTATCAGCACAAATGCAATAACCATATAGCCTA
>JAOAUI010000153.1 GCA_030157685.1 Ferruginibacter sp.
GAAAAATGAAAAACAATAAGCTGAAGCCCTGGATAAGATTCTTACTCATATTTTGCGGACTGGCTTTAATTGCAGTTTTATTTGTACCCATGTGGCGGATTGACCTGGTTGCCCCCCAATATCCCGAAGGGTTGATGTTATTGATCTATCCTGATAAATTAGCTGGTAATGTAGATATCATTAACGGGTTGAATCATTATATAGGTATGAAAACACTGCATACCGAAGATTTTGTAGAGTTTACCCTATTGCCTTACATCATTGGTTTTTTCGCATTATTTTTTATAGTAGCAGGCCTGGTGGCAAAAAGAAAATTACTCTATCTGCTGGCTGTTTTATTTGTAAGCTTTGGTCTTTTGGCCATGTACGATTTTTGGAGATGGGAATATAATTATGGACATAACCTGAACCCCGATGCCGCTATTATTGTGCCGGGGATGGCTTATCAGCCGCCATTGATTGGCTTTAAACAATTGTTGAATTTTGGTGCATACTCTATGCCCGATATTGGCGGATGGATATTTGTTGGCGTTGGTGCCGTATTGGTTTTTTGTACGTTCATGGTATGGAGAAGCAGCCGCAAAAATATACGTGCAGCTAAAGTGGTATCTGTTGCAGCAGCTTTTTTATGCATGATGAGTTTTGCATCCTGTAAAGCAGGGCCCGAACCAATCAGGCCGGGAATTGATAATTGTTATTTCTGTAAAATGACCATCAGCGATGTTCGTTTTGGAGTAGAGCTGGTAACAAAAAAAGGAAAAGTGTATAAGTTTGATGATGTGCATTGCATTGTAGCTTACCTTAAAACGAAGGATATCGAACCCGGCAATATCAACAATTATTATATCACTAATTATTCCGGTACGCACCGTTTAATAAATGCACAAACTGCTTTGTTATTAAAAAGTGATGAGCTGAGAAGCCCCATGGGTGGGAATATTGCAGCATTTGATAATAAAGACAGCCTGCTGATTATTCAAAAACGTTTTCCGGGTAATACAGTTGCCTGGAATGATCTGATCAAACCTTGAAAAAGATAATTTACATAGCAGTACTTGTTTTAGTTGTACATACCCTGTCGGCAAAAACCATCCGTATTGGAAAACAGCAGCAGGTTAAAACAATACAGCAGGGTTTATTGCTTGCAGCCGATGGTGATACCGTTTTGGTTGACCCCGGGCATTACCACGAAAAAAACCTCCTCATCAATAAATCCATTTTCTTCATTGGCATTAATCACCCGGTACTTGATGGTGATCATACCTATGAGATCATTTCCATTAAAGCAAACAGGGTTTTGGTAGATGGGTTTAAAGTTGTTCACTCCGGCATTTCTAGCATAGAAGATTATGCAGGTATTAAAATGTACAGTTGCCGCGATGTGGTGATACGGAATAATATACTGGAAGATACCTTCTTTGGCATTTACACCCAGTACGGCACCAATTGCACTATCGAAAAAAATACACTGGTATCATTCAGCAAAGAAGAGCAGCAAAGCGGTAATGGTATTCATTGCTGGAAGGCAGACAGCATGCGTATTATTGCAAATAATATAACCGGCCACCGCGATGGAATATATTTTGAGTTTGTAACCAACTCCATTATCTGGCGCAATATTTCAGAAAAAAATATGCGTTACGGCCTGCATTTTATGTTCAGCAATAACGATGCATACATCAGTAATGTTTTTAAAAATAACGGGGCCGGTGTGGCTGTCATGTTTTCCAATCATGTAAAAATGATACACAATTATTTTGAAGAAAACTGGGGAGATGGAGCCTATGGTTTGCTTTTAAAAGAAATAAGCGACAGTTATATTGAGACCAACCATTTTGTAAAGAACACAGCCGGTATTTTTATGGAAGGAGCAAGCCGCATACAGGTGGAAAAAAATGTTTTTGAAGCCAATGGCTGGGCTATGAAGATACAGGCCAGCTGCATGGATGTAACCGTTGTGCATAATAATTTTAAGGGAAACACTTTTGATGTAGGAACCAATGGCAGCCTGGTTTTAAACAGCTTCAACAATAATTACTGGGATAAATATGAAGGCTATGACCTTAACCGGGATAAGCTGGGCGATATACCTTACAGGCCGGTTAGTTTATATGCCATGATCATTGAACAGAACCCGCCGGCCATGATACTCTTTAGAAGCCTGATGACTTCTTTGCTGGATAAAACAGAAAAAATACTGCCATCACTTACGCCCGAAAATTTAAAAGATGAACATCCATTAATGAAACCATTACCATTATGATCATCGCAAGCAATGTATCAAAAAAATTTGGCAAATTAAAAGCACTGGATGATGTGTCTGTTACCTGTATAAAAGGTGAGTGTATTGCTTTGATAGGCCCCAATGGTTGTGGTAAAACAACACTGATAAAAAGCATACTGGGTATGGTTGTTTGCGATAGCGGCTTTATCACTTTTAATGGCAATAACATCAGGCACGATTGGAAATACCGTGCCCGGATTGGTTATATGCCGCAGATAGGGCGTTATCCCGAGAACATGACCATTGGCCAGGTGCTGGATATGATGAAAGATATACGGGGATGTAAAAATGAAGTTGTTGATGAAGAACTGATCAGCCAGTTTGGGCTGAAGGATATTTTAAAAAAACGGATGAGCACTTTATCAGGCGGTACCCGCCAAAAGGTAAGCGCCGCCCTGGCATTTCTTTTTAATCCCGAAGTGCTGATACTGGATGAACCTACTGCAGGGCTTGATCCGGTATCGTCTGAAATGCTGAAAGCAAAGATCATCACCGAAAAAAATAAAGGTAAACTGGTTTTAATTACCTCACATATTTTAAGCGAACTGGATGACCTGATATCGCAGGTGATTTATATGCAGGATGGGAAGCTCTGTTTTCATAAAAGTATCACCAGCCTGCAGGAAGAAACAGGCGAAGCAAAATTATCAAAAGCCATTGCACAGGTAATGATGAAAAGATAAATTTCTGAAGACTGTCAGGGTGAGCTTGCCGAACCCGGTCAACTGAATAAAACCGCCTTCGACATGCCCAGGCTGACAACTTTTAGTAGGTAAAAAAATCGTGTATGAAAAAGATCATTAAATATGTCATCATTGATATCCTGCGCAATAAAATCGTGCTGGCCTACACTGTTTTTCTATTATTGATTTCAGTAACCATTTTCAACCTGGAAGATAATTCTGCAAAAGGTTTACTAAGCCTGCTGAATATAATTCTGATCATAGTGCCGCTGGTGAGCATGTTGTTTTCGGCTATTTATGTGTACAACAGTTCCGAGTTTTTAGAGCTGCTGGTAAGCCAGCCTTTAAAAAGAAAAACGATCTGGCTCAGTCTTTTTATGGGCCTGGCGGCATCCATGGCATTTGCTTTTTTTATTGGAGCCGGCATTCCTATTTTATTATACGAAGCTACTCCAACCGGATTTATGATGTTGGGTACCGGGCTTTTATTGTCAGTAATATTTGTTGCTATAGCTATGCTGGCGGCAGTTATGGCACGGGATAAGGCTAAGGGGATTGGTGTGGTGATCTTATTATGGCTTTATTTCTCCATCATTTTTGACGGGTTGATTTTATTTGTCCTGTTTCAGTTTGCTGATTATCCTTTGGAAAAAATTATGGTTGGTGCTGTAGCTTTTAACCCGATTGACCTGAGCAGGATTTTGATCTTATTAAAAATGGATGTATCGGCATTGATGGGATATACAGGAGCAATTTTTAAAGATTTTTTTGGTGCACAAACCGGTTTAATTATATCTTTTTGTGTATTGATTACCTGGATTGTAATACCAGCCTGGTTATCGTTAAGAAAATTTAATCACAAAGATCTGTAATTATGAAAAGACATGAAGCCATAGCACCATTATCAAGAGATCATCACGGTTCTTTGATACTTGCCCAGTTATTGAAAAAAAATGCACCGGCTTATGCAGGTTTACCTGATACTGTTGCTGATAAAGCAACCTATGCACAGGAATTTTTCCAAAACTCCATTCAAAAACATTTTGAGCAGGAAGAAGCCATGCTGGATCTGGCAAGGGATTGCGATGCTGAAATAAATGCCATTGCCCGGGAAATAAAAACTGAGCATAGGGAATTAACAGCCTTATTTCAGTCGCTGGAAACTGCAACTGACCTTACAGGCACCATGGATACTTTGGGGGTTGCTTTAGAAAAGCATATCCGGAAAGAAGAAAGGATTTTATTTCCATTGCTGCAACTGCATTGCAGCGATGAGCAATTGCAGGGTATCTATAAACTGTTACATTAAATAGCGCTGTATGAAAAACGATATTGCCTCAAGAAAAGATATTGAAATACTGGTTGATGAATTTTACAGTAAAATAAAAAAGGATGAACAGATTGGCTTTATATTTTCTGATATAGCCAGGGTGAACTGGGAGAAACATTTACCAATCATGTACGATTTTTTTGAGAATATGCTTTTTTACACTGGCTCTTATACCGGCAACCCGATGGAACTGCACAAACATATAAACCGCCTGTTTCCCTTAACTGAAGCGCATTTCAGGCAATGGAATTATCTGTTCAGTAAAACTGTTGATGAGTTATTTGAGGGTACAACAGCAAACCTGGTAAAGCAACGGGCAAAAAGTATAGCTGCTGTAATGCAGATAAAAATTATAAAAGAGTCTTCTTCAGCCGGAAAAATATTTTAATACTTTACATAAAAAAAAGCACCGGAATTTTCCAGGTGCTTTTTTCTTTTGGTCTTCATTACATAAACTTATTTTTCAGGGGGCGGTAACAATACACCGTCAATAACATGTATAATTCCGTTTGATGCAGGAATAGAAGCAATGATTTTTGCTGTGCCGTTCACATACATACCATCTGCTTTTTTACTGATGGTAATGTTTCCTCCGTTTACCTGTCCTATTGATTGCCCATCCTGCAGCATATCAGGTTTAAACACACCCACAGAAACATGGTATTGCAAAATATCAGTCAGTGCATCTTTTTTTTCTGGCTTTAATAAACCTTCAACTGTGCCGGCAGGTAATTTATCAAATGCAGCATTGGTAGGTGCAAATACAGTAAAGGGCCCTGCATTGCTTAAGGCATCTACCAGTTCTGCCGCTTTTACAGCTGCAACCAATGTGGTATGGTCTTTACTGCCAACAGCAACCTGCACAACATTTTTTGCAGATGCATCATCCTGTACTCCGGACTGACCGGATGGAGAAGAATTATCTGTGGTGATGGTTGCGGCAGCAGGAGTACTTTGCTCAGCGTTATTGCATGACAAGGCAAAAAGCAATGTTGTTACTGCCAGCGTGGTTTTTAACTTATTTCTCATATTTTATTTTTTAAGTGTGAAATGTTGATGGTATAAATCTAAAAACAGAACCATCATCAGTTTATGATTGTAATCACAATCAGCTGAAAACTGATTAGGAGCATATATAACATGGTTATTTAAAACCGGCATCTGCCTGCAATTTTGTTTTTTATGATAACAATCATTTTTTTTGAAACTTTTAATCAGCATAATTAGTGATGCAGGCAAGTAAATTTGGTATGTAGCTTTTTAAATGAAATATGATGAAGAAGTTAATTATAGCATTGGATGGGCAGCATTTTCCTAAAGGGGCTTTTGAATTTGCAAAAAGCATCAATGCAAAAACAAAAATATTACTGGCGGGTGTTTTTTTGAGCCCCGTAGATTATTCAAAACTACTTGCCTACAGCGGTATGCAGGGGATGACACTGATGCCTGAATGGCTGACAAGGAATAATGATGATGTGCTGGTGAGCAAAAATATAAGCTTGTTTACAGAAGCCTGTACTGCCGAAGGAATTGAATTCAGGATTCATAAAGATACCGACCTGATGGCTTTATCTTCCTTAATTGAAGAAACCCGTTTTGCCGATGCCCTGTTGATAAGCAGCGATCTGTTTTATGCAAATGTATCAGTACAACAGCCCAATTTTTACCTGGAAGAAGTTTTAAAGAAAGCTGAATGTCCGGTGATGCTGGTGCCCGAAAATTATACAGAACCCGATCAGGTTGTTTTAGCTTACGATGGAAACGAATCTGCTGTATTTGCCATAAAACAGTTTGCTTATGTCTTTGCTGAGCTGGCAAAAAAAGAAACCATTCTTTTAGCTATACTAAACCACGAAGACGATTTACCGGAGTACAGCCTGGTTACCGAATTGGTTTCAAGGCATTATCCCGATCTTAAAATTCAAACACTGCATCTGAAACATAAAAAAGATTTTGCAGAGTGGATGACAGATAAACCCAACAGTTTTATCGTAATGGGAGCCTTTTCACGATCCATATTTTCACAACTGTTTAAAAAGAGTTTTGCAACAGATGTGATTCATGATATTAAAATGCCGCTGTTTATATCACATAAATAAACGCCATGATAAATAAAACAGATAAGCACCAGTACTTTTTTGAAGTTAACTTAAAAAGGACTGTGGGAAGAAAAGGAAAACTTACAGCAAGAGATATAAAAGCTGCCATTGAAATTGCAACAGCCCCTGTATTTAAAGGCGGTGTGCCCGATACCTGGACACCTGAGCATTTATTTTTGGGTGCATTAAGCGGGGGATACCTTACTACCTACCTGGCCATTGCCGAAAAAAGAAACCTGGCGGTTAAAGATATTTCCTGCAATGCCATCGGGCAGATAAACCTGTACGAAAATCATCTTGAGTTTACCACCATTAACCTGTATCCAAAGATTTATATTGAATCGGAGGATGACCTGGCACTTGCCAATGAAATATTGCTTAATGCCTATATGCACAGCATTACAGCCAATTCGGTTAAAGCATTGCTGATTAATCATGGCGAAGTGGTGGTTGAAAATGCAGTTGTTTCTTAAATTCTGAAATACCCCGTTTTCAGTTTAACCAAAATAAGTTAAGTTTGGTTTGAATTGATGCATTATGACCAAACCCGAAATAAAATTTTTAGAAGGCCCGCAAAGCCGCTGGAAGGAATTAAAATTTACCATAAGCGTTTTATTTGAATTTATAAAAGGGTTACGTGCCCTGCACTTTGTTGGCCCATGCGTAACCGTATTCGGTTCGGCCAGGTTTAAGGAGGGGCACCCCGATTATGAACTGGCCCGGGAAATATCCGGAAAAATAGCACAGTTGGGCTTTACCATACTCACCGGTGGCGGCCCCGGCATTATGGAAGCCGCCAACCGTGGCGCCAGGGAAGTGGGCGGCAGGAGTGTGGGCTGTAATATTGAGTTACCGCATGAGCAGCAGCCTAATCCTTACATGGATAAATGGGTAAACATCAAATACTTTTTTGTAAGAAAAACCTTACTCATAAAGTACTCTTATGCCTTTGTGGTATTGCCAGGAGGCTTTGGTACGCTGGATGAATATTTTGAGGCCATCACATTGATACAGACTAAAATGATCAGTGGTTTTCCGGTGGTTATCCTCGATAAGGAATTTCATAAAAATATCATGGCACACAATGAAATGATGAAGGCCGAAGGAACTATTTCTGCCAATGACACTGAACTGTTTTTATTTACTGATGATATTAATGAAGCAGTGGCCT
The DNA here is from genome assembly GCA_030157685.1 of Ferruginibacter sp. Taxonomy (GTDB): domain Bacteria; phylum Bacteroidota; class Bacteroidia; order Chitinophagales; family Chitinophagaceae; genus Ferruginibacter. The sequence continues at coordinate 7,568 of JAOAUI010000153.1, forward strand.
ATATTCAAAATAATACCATTAAAAGATACAACCTGAGCCCTGCAGTAAAAAAAGTAAAGCCATTTGCATGGCTGTTTGAAAAAAAGTAATTCTACAGGTAACTGCTAAAACTCCAATTTCTTAACTAATGAAAATGAACTGCAATGATTAACAGGTACAGTAATGTGCAAGTGTACAATTGCGGCTGTCATCCCGGGCGTAGCGAGGGATCTGCCGGGAGTAGCTGCAGCCCGGCCTTATAAACTCTATACAAAACCAAAGAGCCCTCAACACTGACCAAACTCATATTTTGCTTTGATACCCATCATTGATTGCTACACCCTGATTTCCAATTTTTGTGTACATAAAGCAATGATACATGAAATGCAATGTTGGAAATGCAGATAAAATAGTAAGATTATTTCTGGCACTCGTTATAGGCGCTGTAGGCTTTTACGTTAAAAGCTGGTGGGGCCTGGTGGCGATAGTGCCTTTGGTAACGGGACTTAGTTCATTTTGCCCGTTATATACGATTTTAGGTTTGAACACCTGTTCTACAAAAAGTGTTCAGTAGTTTCTGTTTAATTACTCCCGCTGCTCTTTTTAGTGCGGCGGCTTTTTTATTTTAAAACAATTAGTTTATCAATATTTCAAAATCTATACCGGTTACCTGTTTTCATTGCGGCGATGTTTGCGATGATGATGCTGTTTCGGTAAATGAAAATCATTTTTGCTGCCAGGGCTGTAAGCAGGTGTACCTGTTGCTCAATGAAAACAACCTTTGCAATTATTACGACCTGGATAAAACACCGGGTTTAAAAGCCAAAGGGAAATTCCTTGCCGAACGGTTTGCATACCTGGATGATGAAGCTACCATGCAAAAGCTCATCCGTTTTCAAAGTGCGGAACAGATCAATCTAACGTTTTCCATCCCGCAAATGCATTGTTCATCCTGCATTTACCTGCTCGAAAACCTGCACAGGATTGAGCCTGGCGTAAAACAATCGCAGGTTAACTTTCAGCTTAAAGAAGTTTTCATCATTTTTAATCCGCAGGAAACAACCCTGCGTAAAGTGGTGGAACTTCTTGCTTTTATTGGCTACGAACCCTATATCAGCCTGCAGGATTCAACCCTTAAAAAAATGCCAACCTTTAACAGAAGGCAGATTTATAAGATTGGCGTTGCAGGATTTTGTTTTTCCAATATCATGATGCTGAGTTTTCCGGAATATTTTTCTTCGGGCAATATTGATGAAAATATTTTAAAACAAACATTTACCTGGATCAACCTGGCATTGTCTTTACCGGTTTTATTTTTCAGCGCTGCAGATATCTTTATTTCGGCATGGAAAGGCTTGCGGCAAAGGTTTTTAAATATTGATGCACCCATCGCACTTGCCATCATCGTAACTTTTGCAAGAAGTTATTACGAGATCATCGGCGGGCATGGCGCCGGATATCTTGACTCCGGTACCGGCATTGTTTTCTTTATGCTGATTGGCCGCTGGTTTCAAAATAAAACCTACGATTCTTTTTCATTCGACCGGGATTACCGTTCTTATTTTCCTTTGGGAGTTACAGTAATGGAGGATGGCGCAGAAAAAAATATTCCGGTTACACAATTGCAAAAGACCAACCGCATTATTGTACGCAATGAAGAAATGATACCGGCAGATGCAGTACTGATGAAGGGTACAGCCAATATTGATTATAGTTTTGTGAGCGGCGAAAACACTGCTGTAGAGAAACGGAAAGGGGACCTGATTTATGCCGGCGGTAAACAAATGGGCAGTGTTATTGAACTGGAGATCATTAAAGAACCATCGCAAAGCTATATTACCCAGCTTTGGAATAACGACATCTTCACCAGCAAAAAAAATGAAGAGAAATCTTATATACATCCCTGGAGCCGTTATTTTACCCTGGCATTATTATCCATTGCGGCAGGTACATTAATTTTCTGGTCAATGGTGGATGCTTCAAAAATTTTACCGGCAGTAACATCGGTGTTGATTGTTGCCTGTCCCTGTTCATTGCTGCTTTCGGCCACATTTACGTATGGCAATATGCTCCGAATTTTTGGCCGCAATAAACTCTATCTTAAAAATGCTTCGGTGATTGAGGCGCTGGCAAAAATTAATACCGTTGTATTTGACAAAACCGGAACGCTTACCCAAACCAATGCTGCCATTGTTAATTATGAAGGATTGCCGCTTTCGGGCAGGCAGCTTTCCATTATTAAATCGGTTACCAGGCAATCATCACATCCGCTAAGTAAACTGATTACATCATCTATCAAGGCTGATACAGATACACCATTAACTGTTAACAGCTTCAAAGAATACACCGGTAAAGGCTTTGATGCGGTGGTGGAGGATATGCCGGTTAAAATGGGGTCAGCAGGTTTTATTAAAGCTGATGAATTTATAACACAGGATACCGGAACATCTGTGCATGTAGTAATGGATAAGATACACGTTGGAAAATTCAGTATAAAAAACCAGTACAGGGCCGGCGTTGCTGAAATGGTTGATGATATAAAAAAGCATAACAACAGCATGTATGTTTTATCTGGCGATAATGATTCGGAAAATGCCAACCTTAAAAAAATATTTGGTGCCGGTACATCACTCCGCTTTAACCAGTCTCCGCAACAAAAACTTGATTTTATTAAAAACCTGCAGCAGCAAGGCAGCCATGTGCTGATGCTGGGCGATGGCCTGAATGATGCCGGCGCTTTAATGCAAAGCCAGGTTGGCATTGCGGTATCTGAAAATTCAGCGCAATTTTCACCCGCCAGCGATGCTATTCTGGACGGAACTAAAGTTTCGCTTCTGCATAATTTTATCAGCTATGCAAAAGCGGGTAAAAAAATTGTAACAGCCAGTTTCATTCTTTCAATACTGTACAATATTGTTGGGTTGTCTTTTGCAGTACAGGGTATCCTGTCGCCGATGATAGCGGCTATTCTTATGCCGGCAAGCAGTATCAGTATAGTGTTGTTCGTAAGCTTGTATTCTTCTTTTGTTGCCCGTAATAAAGGCCTTTAAATGCCATATGATTAAAATCATATTTCAGTTTGATAGTCATCAGCCACAAAAATTAATACTACAGGTAATTTTGAAAATCATATTTAATCATTTCATTTGAGCGCATTATTTGTATTAATAGGCATCAGCATTTTAGTAGCAGGAGGTTTTCTGGCTGCTTTTTTATGGAGTGTTAACAAGGGCCAGTTTGATGATGATTACACACCATCCATACGTATGCTGTTTGACGATGACACAAAAAAAATATCCTCAACCACTTCCGACCGGGGCATCCGGGCGAGCTTAACCTCAACCTTAACCTCAACGTCAATTCCTAAAACAATAAACCAAACTAAATAATCACATGCAGGTAGAAAAATTTTATTACGACAACAGGATAGTTAAAAACTTTGCTTATGCAACCATCCTTTGGGGCGCTGTAGGTATGCTGGCAGGTTTGTATATAGCATTGCAGCTTGTTTTTCCGGCGCTGAATATTACGCAGTACTTCTCATTTGGCCGTCTTCGTCCATTGCATACCAATGCGGTAATTTTTGCATTTGTGGGCAATGGTATTTTTATGGGTGTGTACTATTCTTTGCAGCGCTTGTGTAAAGCAAGAATGTTCAGCGATAAGCTCAGCAATATCCATTTCTGGGGATGGCAGCTGATCATTGTTGCTGCTGCCGTTACGTTGCCGCTGGGCTTAACCCAGGGTGCAGAATATGCCGAGTTGATCTGGCCAATAGATCTGGCTATCACCATCATCTGGGTGGTGTTTGGCTGGAATATGTTTGGTACCATCATTAAAAGAAGAGAAAAGCATTTGTATGTTGCCATCTGGTTTTACATAGCCACATTTGTAACAGTTGCTGTTTTACATATTGTACGTTCGGGCCAGTTGCCTTATAGCTGGCTGCACAGTTACAGCTGGTATTCGGGTGTACAGGATGCATTGGTACAGTGGTGGTATGGCCACAATGCGGTTGCGTTCTTCTTAACTACGCCATACCTGGGCTTAATGTATTACTTTATGCCAAAAGCGGCCAATCGTCCTGTTTATTCCTACAGGCTTTCTATCATTCACTTCTGGTCGCTGATATTTTTATACATCTGGGCTGGTCCGCATCATTTATTATATACTTCATTGCCAAACTGGGCACAAAGCCTTGGCGTTGTGTTCTCATTCATGCTCATTTTTCCAAGCTGGGGAGGTATGATCAATGGCCTGCTTACATTACGTGGCGCCTGGGACAGGGTGAGGGATGATGTTATTTTAAAATTTATGGTTGTTGCTGTTACCGCTTATGGTATGGCAACTTTTGAAGGCCCCATGCTTTCTTTAAAAAGTGTAAGCGCTATTTCGCATTATACCGATTGGGTTGTTGCACACGTGCACGTAGGTGCTTTGGGCTGGAACGGTATGCTCACATTTGGTGTAATATACTGGTTGATTCCCCGGATTTTTAAAACCAACCTGTATTCAAAAAAACTGGCAGCCAATCATTTCTGGCTGGCAACACTGGGTATTTTATTCTGGGCCATTCCTATGTACTGGGCCGGCATACAGCAAAGCCTGATGTGGAAACAGTTTACAGAAGCAGGACAGTTAAAATACACTTTCCTGGAAACTGTTACCTACATGAAACCGTTTTATGCCATGCGTTCACTGGGTGGCACCATGTACCTGGCAGGTGTGCTCATTATGTTCTATAATATTTACAAAACTGTTAAGAGTGGTAAACTGGTTGCCAACGAAGAAGCCGAAGCAGCACCGTTGGTTAAAGAATATGTTAAACATAGTGGTGAGCATTGGCACAGGGTAATTGAAAGGAAACCAATCCAGTTCATGATCATTGCCTTAGTCGTAATACTGATTGGTGGTATTATAGAATTAGTTCCAACTTTCATGATCAAATCCAATGTGCCAACCATCAGCAGCGTTAAACCATACACGCCGCTTGAGTTACAGGGCAGGGATATTTATGTACGTGAAGGCTGCTATGTATGCCACTCACAAATGATAAGGCCTTTCCGCAGTGAAACCGAGCGTTACGGAGAATATTCAAAAGCCGGCGAATTTATTTATGATAAGCCATTCCAGTGGGGTAGTAAACGAACCGGGCCCGATCTGGCCAGGGAAGGAACCGGCAATCTTAAAAAATCTGATGGCTGGCATTTCAGGCATTTCAGAGAACCTTCTTCCATGAGTGAAGGATCTATCATGCCAACTTATCCATTCCTGATTGACCAGAATATAGATACGGCATCAACAGCGGCAAAAATAAATGCCATGCGTTCGTTGGGTGTGCCTTATGAAAAAGGTTATGAAAAGTTTGCCAACCAGGAGTTAATGACACAGGCCAACAGCATCCGTATCAATTTAAAAATGGAAGGAATTGAAGTGCCTGCAAACCGGGAAGTAATTGCACTGATCTCCTACATGCAGCGTTTGGGAAAAGATATCAGTAACAATAAAACAGCAACTTTTAATAAATAAGCCATGTTCAAATTCATCAAACAATACGCCGAAACAATTAATGGTGTGGATATATATCCCATGATATCACTTTTTATCTTCTTCAGCTTTTTTATAGTACTGCTGGTACTGGTAAAAAAAATGAAGAAAGAAAGGGTGGACATATTATCCAACCTGCCTTTGGAAAATGAAGAATTAACTAACTCAACTTTATAAAATATATCGTATGCGATTCTTAAAATCTGTAAAATATAAAACGGTATTAACGATACTTTCTGTTTTTACTGTTTCCGGCATGATTGCTCAAACAACTGCACCTGCTGCTCCACAGGTACAATCGGGTTATAACCAGCTGGCAACACTTTTAGTGGTAATGATTGTGGTGCTGGCCTTTGTAATATGGGGCATGGGGCGTGTGTTAACAGCGCTGGGCAGGCAACTGGTAGATAAAAGCAAAGCTTCAAAAATGCTTTCTGTAATAATGGTGTTGGGGCTGTCGCTTATAGCGCAGGCTACGTTTGCGCAGGATGCAGCTACTGCGGCAGTAAAAGAAGTACCCAATTACGGAGGATTAACATCAACTTCCTATTATTTCTTTCTTACAGTGTTGGGAACAGAGGTATTGGTAATCCTTTTTCTAGCCTTCTCTATCCGCAGGATGTATACAGAGCTTTTACCGGAGAAAATAGTATCAGCAAAAGAAAAATCAGCATTGGCTGGCTGGTGGAGCGGACTTGATAAAAAAATATTTACCCGGGCTGTGCCTGTAGAGAAAGAAGCTGATGTAATGCTGGATCATGATTACGACGGCATCAGGGAACTGGATAATGCTTTGCCACCCTGGTGGAAGTACGGTTTCTACATAACCATTGGGGTAGCATTTGTTTACCTGCTTAATTTTCATGTGTTTGGTACAGGCTTAAATCCTACGCAGGAATACAATGCAGAAATGGAAAGTGCTAGAATTAAAAAAGAAAAGTATGATGCCGGTAACAAAGACAGGATTGATGAAAAGAATGTACCAATGGCTGCTGCAGATGGTATACAGGCGGGTAAAAATCTGTTTGAAGCCAATTGTGTTGCCTGTCATTTAAAAGACGGAGGCGGAAGTGTTGGCCCTAATCTTACTGATGATTACTGGATTCACAAAGGATCGTTGAATGATATTTATAATACCATTAAAGTTGGGTACCCAGATAAAGGCATGCAAAGCTGGAGCGGCCAGTTTACGCCTAAACAAATCAGCTACCTGGCCAGTTATATAAAAACACTCAGGGGTACAAAACCTGCTGTACCAAAGGCACAGCAGGGTGAGTTTTATGTTGATGAGCCGGCAGCAGCCGATTCGGTTAAGGTTATAAAACCCGATTCGGGCAAGGTTGCAAAGCCGGATACGGCTGCAGCCATTAAAAAATAAAAATGACAGAAACTACAGATATTATCGATGAAGAATCTTTCCGGGATTCGGTAGCCACTATCAGCAGTGATGGCCACAGAAATTTCATTAATCCTAAAAAGCCAAAGGGTAAATTATATAATTTACGAACCTGGTTCAGTATTGGTTACCTGATAGTTTTTTTTACACTTCCTTTTATTAAAGTGCACGAGGCACCTTTGTTCATGTTTAATATACTGGAGCGTAAATTTATTTTCTTCGGTGTCACTTTCTGGCCGCAGGATTTTTTCATCTTTGCCATTGGCTTTCTTACGTTCATGGTTTTCATAATCCTGTTTACAGTGGTGTTTGGCCGGGTATTTTGTGGCTGGGCCTGTCCGCAAACTATTTTTATGGAAATGGTCTTCCGTAAAATTGAATATTGGATTGACGGAGATTCGGCACAACAAAAAAAACTAAGGGCAATGCCCTGGAATGCAGAGAAGATAAGAAAGCGTACTGTAAAGTTTATCGCCTTCTTCTCCATTTCATTTCTTATTGCCAATTTTTTTCTGGCTTACCTTATTGGCATGGATGAACTCATTGGAGATATTAAAAATCCCGGAGCCCATGCCGGAACATTGATTTCTTTATTAGTTTTTACAACGGTTTTCTTTTTTGTTTACTGGTGGTTCAGGGAGCAGGTTTGCCTGGTGGTTTGCCCTTATGGAAGATTGCAGGGCGTTTTACTTGATAAAAATTCGATTGTGGTTGCATACGACCACCAACGTGGAGAACCAAGAGGTAAACTTAAAAAAGCCGATGATCATGATTGTAAGTGTACCGACTGTAAAGAAGATGGGGCCTGTAAAAGTATTGCTGCAAAATTTGAAGAATATACAAGGCAGGGCGATTGTATTGATTGCTTTGCATGTGTAAGGGTTTGTCCTACCGCTATTGACATCCGCAATGGTACACAACTGGAATGTGTTAACTGTACAGCCTGTATTGATGCCTGCGATGATATTATGGAGAAGGTTCACAAACCTAAAGGATTGATTCGCTATGCATCTGAAAACAGCATTGTAAATGGCGTAAAGCTAAAACTGAACCGCAGAATAAAAGCTTACTCAGCCGTATTAATACTGCTGCTGTCATTGCTTGTATTTTTACTTACAAGCCGAACCGACCTGGATGTAACCTTAATGAGAACATCGGGAATGACCTACACTACTCTGCCCGACGGACGTTTAAGTAACCTGTACAATTTAAAACTTGCCAATAAAACGCACAAGGATATTGACTTTAGCCTGAAGCTGGAAAACCTGCCTGGCGAAATTGAACTGGTTGGCAGCGGCAAATTGAATGTAAAAAAGGGAGATTATGCTCACCTGCAGTTTTTTGTAAAACTAAATAAACAGGAGGTAAAGAACTGGAAGACAGAAGTAAAGATCGGTGTGTATGAAGGAAATATAAAAATAAAAACCATCAAGGCTAAATTCATTGGCCCCGAAGTGTATAACTAAAATTATTTATTATGAACTGGGGAACTAAAATTTTAATTGTGTATGTAGCTTTTGTATTGGGTATTGTATTTATGGTGGTTAAATCATCTACCCAAAATACCGACCTGGTAACAACCGATTATTATGCCAAGGAACTGAAATATCAGGATAAGATTGATGAAATAAAAAGAGCTTCTGCCTTATCTGCCCCGGTTGAATACCGGATTGAGGATAATGGATTGATTATAGTTTTTCCAAAAGATTTTACCGGTAAAAAACTGGTTGGTGAAGCGGTGCTGTATTGCCCGTCAGACGAAAAGAAAGATATAAAACAGCCTTTTACCATTCTTGATGAAGCATTGGAACTGGCTATTCCTGCCGGCAGCAAAGGATTGTATGAGTTGCATCTAAGCTGGCAGGATGGGGGCGTTACTTACTATTTTGAAAAGAAAATATTTATATAAATGATACAGTTGTTTTTTGTGGCTTTTATGATTGGCATTGTGGGTAGCTTTCACTGTGTGGGTATGTGTGGCCCGCTGGCATTGGCGCTGCCACTGAGCCATAACAGCTTTGCTGCAAAAATTACAGGAGCGTTTTTATATAATGCAGGCCGCATTGTAACTTATTCTTTTTTCGGGTTGATATTCGGATTAATTGGCCAAACAGCAGCTTTATTTGGTTTTCAGCAATGGCTGTCAATTGGGGCAGGAGCGTTAATACTTTTGTTTATTATCATGCCCAAAAAATATAAAATGCAAAGTACTGCTGCCAGTTATACAAATGGAAGTTTCAGCAAATTACGATCAGTACTGGCAGGGTTGTTTAGCAAAAAAAATAATGCTTCGCTTTTTGTTATTGGCTTATTGAATGGCTTGCTGCCCTGCGGCCTGGTGTATATGGCTGTTGCCGGCGCCATTGGAACCGGAGAAATTGGCAGCAGCATTTTATTTATGGCAGCTTTTGGTTTGGGAACACTGCCTGTAATGTGGAGTATCGCTTTTTTTGGAAATTATGTTGGACTGGGCCTGCGCCAAAAAATACGCAGGGCTTATCCTTATATGATGGGGTTAATGGCTTGCCTGCTCATTTTACGTGGAATGGGGCTGGGTATTCCTTATGTAAGCCCGGAAATGGATGTACAAAAAAAGGAAGTGCATGGCTGCTGTGCTAAACCTGACGAACCTCAGGTTTTGAAATGATGAATATCCTGATGCAGCAGTAATAAAAAAAATAAGTTTGAATAAATTTAAATAAAATCGTACAAGTGTATTATATGCCGCCGGTAAAAATGTCAAAGACAGAACAATTTCACCATGAAAATAAAACATGGATCCGCTTACTGGAATTCTTTAAGCAGGAAAACTATTTTATGAAGAATCGCCTGTCTGAAGTACTTGATCACAGTGTGGATAAGGATTTTCTGGCTCTTGCCGAGCAGTTTCAGAATAAATTTATTTTAAAAGATGAGTACATAGATGAATTGCGGCACGACATCAATAAACAGGATCAGACCTTAAGCGATATTTCCGGCGGGTTGGTTGATAATAAGCTGACTAAAACGCAGGGAAAACTGAGGAACGAAATGGAATATTTTGAAAAGGATTTTTATAACCTGAAAAACGAGTTTAATAAATACCTGCATTCTGTTTTATAAACTTAATTCAACATTGCTGCCAGCTTTTTTTCATTGGTGATGATGATGTTTCCGTCTTTGATCTCAATCAGCTTTTCGCTTTTAAAGTCACTGAGTGTGCGTATGAGAGATTCAGTTGCTGTGCCTGCAATATTGGCCAGGTCTTCACGGCTGATGTGAATGGAAAAATTGCCCTGCGATTCTTTTTTATATTTGGCCTGCAAAGCCAGCAATGCATCTGCCACTCTTTTGCGCAACGAATTGTAAGCAAGGCCTAAAAGCTGGTTTTCTTTTTCGGTAACATTTTTAGCCAGCAGCTTTATGAATTTATGTGTTACTTCCCTGCTGTTGTGCAACAGGCTTTCAAAATCCTCTTTTGGAATAATGGCTACATCAGTGTCTTCAATGGCTTCTGCGGTTTCTTTATAAACCGTTCCTTCCAGCAAAGCGTTATAGCCAAAAAAATCACCCTCATTAAAAAGGCCTACTGTTAATTCTTTACCGGCATCGTTTATTTTACAGGTTTTTACTTTTCCTTTCTGTACATAGTAAAGCCGGTTTGGATGATTACCTTCTGTATAAATTGGCTGTTTCTTTTTATAATGGTTTATGTTCCTGTCTGCAGCAAGATCTACCAATGGGTCTCTTCCTTTAAATTCATTCAGCATTTGCTGCATGCCATCTGCGTCGGTATTGTAATTTTTGGCCAGCAGTTCGGTCTTTTTAATACGGCTTTCTACTGCATTTAACAATTCTATATCGCTGAAAGGTTTGGTAATATAATCATCGGCACCCATTTCCATACCTTTTCTAAAGTCGCTCCTTTCTGCTTTTGCAGTTAAAAAAATAAAGGGGATACCGGTAAGCTCAGGATTTTTATTAAGCAGGTGTAAAACACCATAGCCATCCAGCACCGGCATCATAATATCGCAGATGATGAGGTCGGGTTTTTCCTGCAAAGCCATTTCCACACCAATTTTTCCGTTTTGGGCAGTTTTAACTTTGTAACCTGCCAGCTCTAAAATTTCGGCAGTGTTTTCCCTGATTTCATTGTTATCTTCTATCAGTAGTAAGTGTTTCATATGTGAAATGATAAATTAACTATCCGTATTTTTTAAGGATAAAGTTATTATAAATGTAGTGCCTTTTTCCAATTCACTTTTAAATTCAATTTTCCCATCCATAATTTCAATGTATTTGGCTACAATATGAAGGCCCAGCCCCGTGCCCTGTATATTGGTTACATTGGCACCCCTGAAAAAGCGTTCAAATAAATGCTCCTGGTCTTCAGCCGAAATACCCATACCATTGTCTTTTACTGTTAAAACAATGCTGTTTACTGAAACGCTGCTGTTTACTTCAATAATACTTCCTTCCGGCGAGAATTTAATGGCATTTGATAAAAGGTTGGTGAGTACATTACGCAATAATACAGGATCAGAAAAAATAATCTCATCACCGGCATGGGTGTAAACCATTTGCTGGTTAACCCTGGCAATACCTTCTATTTCGCCGCAAAGCGATGTAATCATTTCCTTAATATTGAAATTGAGGTTATTGGCGGTTATTTTACCATCTTCAATTTTTCCAATTGATAAAAATTCATTTAATAAATTGGTAAGATTATTTACCGAAGATTTGATCCGGTGAATATGCTTGTTTCTTTTTTCCTGCTCATCTGCTTCCACATATTTTGCAACCAATGATGCAGAGGAGAGTATAGTACTTAATGGTGTACGAAACTCATGCGAAGCCATGGATACAAACCTGCTTTTTAAATCACTAAGTTCTTTTTCCTTGCTCAAAGCCTTTGTCAGCTCATCTTTCGACTTTTCAAGTTGCTGAAGGGTATCCTGTAATTGTTTGGTTCTTAATTCAACTTTATCTTCCAGTTCGTTATTCAGTTCTTCAATTTTACTGTTGGTAATAGCCAGCTGTTCTTTTTGATCATGTATAGCGTTTTCATATTCCTTTCTTTTGGTAATATCACTTACAAAGGCGATAGTAAAAATTTCTTCGCCAATTGTATAGCTGCTTAAGCTTATTTCAACCGGAAATTCAGCCCCATCTTTTTTAACAGCAAAGAGGTCTTTACCAAACCCCATAGGCCTGGGCTTTGGGTTTTCAATATAATGATCCCGTTGATGAACATGTTTGGAATGGTAGCGGTTGGGTATAAGAGTTTCAATTTTTTTGCCTATCAGCTCATCCTGATTTTCGTAGCCGAATTGAGATAGCAGAAAATTATTCAATAAAAGTATCTCAGCTTTTGCATTGGCAACCAATATACCCATGGAAGCAAATTGAAACAATGCTTCAAACTTCTCTTTCTCCTGTTGCAGTTTTTGTATGGGCATAGTTCAGTGTAGACATCTAAGATGTTGTATAAAATTACAACAAAGCAAAGAGATAGTAAGAAAATAAAGGGCTTGATTTTTGAACTATATTTATAGGATGAATTACTTCATAAGTTTATAAGGGAATGCCACTGCATAATAACGAAATTACAGGCTTAACTGACACTGAGGTTATGGCTGCCAGAGCGCAGTATGGAGCTAATGTGCAGGTTATGAAAAATAAAACGGGCCTTCTTGCTGCTTTGAAGGATATTGTAAAAGAGCCCATGTTTATACTGCTGGTTGCAGCCAGTACAATCTATTTTATTACCGGTAATACCACCGACGGTATTTTTATGTTATCGGCCATTGTTATTGTATCTGCCATTTCTTTATACCAGGACTCCAGAAGCCGCAATGCATTGGCTGCACTAAAATTGCTTACACAACCGCATAGTAAGGTCATCCGTAACGGCCAAACCATTGAAATAAGCAGCGATGATATTGTAATGGGCGATATGATGGTTATTGAAGAAGGCACTGCAGTGCCGGCTGATGGGGTCATCATTCAATCCAACGATTTCTCCATTAATGAATCAATCCTCACCGGCGAATCATTAAGCGTGTATAAATCTGTAATGGATGAAGATAAACTGGTTTACCAGGGAACCTGGGTTGCAGGCGGATTGGCCATTTGCGAAGTAACCCAGATTGGTAATGCTACTAAACTTGGTAAAATAGGTAAAAGCCTGGAGTCTATTGCAGAAGAAAAAACCCCGCTTCAAAAACAGATCAGCAATTTTGTAAAAAAGATGGCTATTGCAGGCGTTATCGTCTTTTTAATTGTTTGGGTAATCAATTATTTTCAGTCAAAAGATCTGTTCGACAGCCTGTTAAAATCGCTCACACTGGCCATGAGTATTTTACCTGAGGAAATACCAGTTGCTTTTACAACTTTTATGGCCCTGGGCGCCTGGCGTTTAATGAAACTGGGCATTATTGTAAAGCAAACAAAAACTGTTGAGTCGCTGGGTAGCGCAACAGTAATTTGTGTAGATAAAACCGGCACCATTACCGAAAATAAAATGTCGCTGGTAAACCTGTTTGTTTTGGGTTCGGCAAAAATTATTAAACCCGATGGGGATATGGATGATGCTGCGAAAACCTTAATACGAACGGCTATGTGGGCCAGTGAGCCCATACCATTCGATCCGATGGAAACAGTGCTGCATAATAAGTATGCCGATTTGTTCAGTACCGATGAAAGGCCTGGTTATAAAATGATTCATGAATACCCGTTGAGTGGCAGGCCGCCCATGATGACCCATCTTTTTGAAGATGCAAACGGCAACCGCATCATTGCAGCCAAGGGTGCGCCGGAAGCCATTATTCCTGTATCAAATTTATCGGCAGATGAAAAAAAACAAATTGCAGCAGCGCTTGATGAAATGACAAAAAACGGTTACAGGGTTTTAGCAGTTGCAGAAACAACACATGCAGGAATAGATTTTCCAAAACAACAGCAGGATTTTAAGTTCCAGTTTAAAGGGTTGGTTGCTTTTTACGATCCTCCAAAGAAAAATACCAGCGATGTATTAAGTGCTTTTGAAAAAGCAGGCATAGCAGTAAAGATCATTACAGGTGATAATGAAGCAACAACCCGGAATATTGCAGCACAAATTCAGTTTAAAGATTACGATAAAAGCCTGGGTGGCGAAGAACTGGTTAAACTGTCGGATAAAGAACTGGATCATCAGGTGATGCAGGTGAATATTTTTACCAGGATGTTTCCGGATGCAAAACTAAAAGTGATTGAAGCATTAAAACGGAACAACGAAGTGGTTGCCATGACAGGTGATGGTGTAAATGACGGCCCGGCCTTAAAAGCTGCCCATATTGGTGTTGCCATGGGTAAGAAGGGAACAGAGATAGCCAAACAGGCTTCATCTATGATCATTACTGATGATGATATGGCAAAAATGGTAGATGCTGTTGCCATGGGCCGCCGTATTTACAGTAACCTTAAAAAAGCCATTCAATACATCATATCCATTCATATCCCTATCATACTCACCGTTTTTATTCCGCTTGCATTGGGTTGGGTGTATCCAAACATATTTACACCGGTGCATGTTATTTTTCTGGAGCTCATCATGGGGCCTACCTGTTCTATCATTTATGAAAACGAGCCGATGGAAAAAAATATAATGCTGCAAAAACCAAGAAGTTTTAGCAGTACATTTTTTAACTGGCGTGAATTGATGACAAGCATAATTCAGGGGCTTGCCATTACAGCAGGTACACTTTTTATTTACCAATATGCAGTGGGGCAGGGTAGTAGTGAAAATGCAACCAGGACTATGGTTTTTCTTACACTCATTTCGGCCAATGTATTACTCACACTGGTTAACCGGTCTTTTTTCTATTCTGTTATTACAACCAGCAAGTATAAAAACAACCTGGTTCTCATAATCATAATCATTACTGCCGTGCTGATGGGGTTGTTGTTGTTTGTAAAACCGCTCAGCAATATATTTAAATTTGAAAACTTGAATATTGAACAACTGTTAATCAGTATTGCAGTTGGGGGTATATCAGTTATCTGGTACGAAGGGGTGAAGTTTTTTAAAAGGAGGCAGGCTAATTAAGAGCTATTTGCTCAATGAGTTCATCCATCTGAATGCCGCTGTGGCTTTCTTCATAAACACATTCGTTGTTTTTAATTAAAAGTATTTGTGGGGATTCGTGCGTTACAGCAAAATCTTCGGCAACCTGGTTGGAGAGCGATCTGTATCTTAGCAGATCAAGAAAATAAAAATCACCGTTTTCGGGTTGTACATTTCTTTCCAATCGGCTTTTGGCCATCGTACTTATAGAACAACGGGTACTGTGTTTAAAAATTACCTGGGGCCTGGCTTTTGATAATTCTTT
>JAOAUI010000154.1 GCA_030157685.1 Ferruginibacter sp.
GCAATATGTTCTTCTACCAATGTACCCTTGTGCGATAAAAAAGTAATGCGGTTGGGACTCAACAGGTCTTCCAGTTCCAAACCATAAATACGTGATGCATCTTCGGCCTTAATGTAATAATGATCGTAATTATCGTTGATGCGGTTGATGATGCGGATGCGGAAGGGAACGCTGTTGCCAAATTCGCAAAAATCTATACGTTCTACATCCAGGTGTTTTATATAACTGAGGTTGCCTTCTGTTTTTAAAGCGGCATAGGTTTTTATCAGGCCTTCTTTTAAAAACTCCATTTCCTTCAGGTCGTAAACAGCAGTTTCCCAGTGTGTGAGTTTTCCTTTTTTATTTCGTAAAGCGGTGGTGTGGCGGTAATTTAAAAGGTCTTTGTATTCAACGGGCAGTTTAATATCGCGACCATATTGACGCAGGTATTTCTGCAGCCTTTCGCTTACAGGAAACAGGTCCTTTTTCATGAGGGGACGGTCTGAATCGTTTTTTATTTTGGCATTGATGATCTGGTTGAACTGCATGGGTGTAAAGATAAAGATGATTGCACGGATTATACGAATTACACTAATTACACGAATTGAAATATTTCTTTTCAATGCCTTATTTTTGAAAACTAAATAAATACCATGCTACCAAAAAGATTGCTTCTAAATAGCCTGTTGCCCATCGCAGCTTGCCTGTTTATTTTTTCCTGTAAGTTTCGCCAAAAGGCCGACATCATTATTCATCATGCAAAAATTTATACAGTTGATGAAAATTTTTCGGTTGCAGAAGCCATGGCGGTAAGGGATGGAAAAATAATTGCCATTGGTAAAAACGATGATATACTGAAGCAGTATGAATCTGATTCGATAAAAGATGCAGGAGGCAAGGCTGTGTTTCCGGGGTTTAATGATGCCCATGCACATTTTGTGGGCTATGCCATGAGCTTATTAACCGTAAACCTGGTTGATACAAAAAGCTGGGAGGAGGTAATTGAAAAATGCAGTGATTTTGCAAAAGCACTACCGCCAGGTGTTTGGTTAACCGGCAGGGGATGGGATCAGAATGACTGGACTGTGAAAGAGTTTCCGGATAATGCAAAGCTGAATGAACTTTTTCCTGACAGGCCTGTAATTATTACCCGTATTGATGGGCATGCAGCCATGGCAAACCAGCAAGCGCTGGAACTTGCAGGCATAAAACCCGGCGACCATTTAACCGGAGGGGATATTGTTGTAAGTAACGGAAAACTTACCGGCCTGCTGGTAGATAATGCAGTGGATCTTGTTGCTGCAAAAA
>JAOAUI010000155.1 GCA_030157685.1 Ferruginibacter sp.
CATCGCCTTAAAACCAAGGGAATTTTCTAAGAGAAAAATTCTTTTAATCGTTACGTTTTTCTCGGTGGCTATTGTATCACTTTTCTTTTTCACCGGTTTCAAAAAACTAAATTCTGACATTTCTCGGATTATTAGAAATTCTAGCCCTAAGACGCCCGATGAAGTATATTCCCTGCTTTTCAAAAAGCCAATAGACAGTTGCATGACAGCTATCAATTTCAAAGATCAAGTAATTCCAAAATTAGACTGTTGTATATGGATGGAGGTTAAGCTATGTCCAACCGAATTGGCACGAATAATAACACTGAAGAATTATCAGACATCGGTTTATAACAAATTGGATTCATTAAACTTGCTCAAACCATTTAGCGACAAACCTATTTGGTGGACTCCTCAATTTCTTGGGGACACTATAATTAAATTGAACATTCGGTTTAACGAAGACAATGAACAGACATTATTTTTTGGAAGAGACAGTTCTCACGTTTATTTATGTGACCAAGCCTTATAAAACTGCCTATAACATTGTGTTTTGTGTCCCGATAATTATCGGGATGGCTTGACAAACAAACATCGCCAACCTGCCTGCCGGCAGGCAGGTTGCAAATCCAAGCTGTGGTTCGGGCTGGACAAACTCCCGATAGCTATCGGGATTGAACTTTGGTTCGTAACTTCAACATTAGTTTTTTCCAAAGGATGCTGTGCACAATCAGCAGCGGCTATGGGCGGACGGAATACTAATACCACACCTGCACAAAGCCCTGCCCGTTGGTGGCAATGTTGCGTCCTAAGCGGGTCAGGCTGAATACCATCATTTATCTTTATATCTTAATTTCAACAGGCTCTACTTCGAAATATGCAAAATAATTCTCAAAAATATGAGCGTTCCAAAAAACTTTCAACCAACTTTCGACTATAAACAAACTCCTTTAATGTTATTCCTTTATGTAGTTTGTAAGTGTGAGCTATGAGTTACGGAGGGTATATTATTTTCAATCTTTCTTTTGTACCTTACCTATACCTAAACCAGTACAGTCATGAAAAAGAATAAACTTCTTGCAACTGTGCTCTCTTTATTCCTGCTTGTACCCGCATCAATAACCTGCGCACAAACCATTTCATCTCAAAAGGGATTGACAACAGCTGTTTTTAACCTTCAACAGGGCATCATAAAGGTTTACCTTCCTGGGGATATTCGCCCGGGTGATATTATTTCCGGTCGTATCGTTGCAGAGCCTGTTGGTAAAAATGCAAAGCAAACGAGGATTAACCTTGCCGAACTTAATAATTACTCCATAAGCATTTACAACAGTAAAATTCCCATTGATAATGTAAATAAACCTTTCCGGATCTTAATACCACCAGACAAAACAAAGCATTTCCTGGTAGGATTAATAAATGCCGCAGGCACTGTGAAAACTGAAATAACTGTTCCTTCAATACCGGAAAAAGCAACGCAAACGACAAGCAGCGGGTGTAATATTCCATCACACGCATTAACAGGTTCACCACTCCGGATAACGGGGCCTTTTGATGGAGATGCATCCAATACCAAATGTATGCTCGATAATAAACCGATGGAGATACTTGCTGAATCACCAGGGGCATGTATTGTTTATTTCCCTTCAACAACCGGTGGCATGCACTCATTAAGTAACCAGGAAAACAGCAAACCAGCATGCACTAAAATGATTTCGGGTGTAGACATGACTGTTTCGGCCGGTAAATTGAATTTACTGAAGGGGGAGAAAACATATATTGATGTGCAGGTTACAGGACTTCGTAATCTGCTGGATACTGCCCGCCTAACACTGATCAACAAAACCCCGGATGTTATAACATTGGCTAACGGGAATACTATTACTGTTTCCATCCCTCCGAAACCGGACAGTTCAATGAGTACCTATTCCCAACGGTTTACCGTACAAAGTATAAAGACCGGATCGTTTACTGCTATTGCGGACATTGACCTGCCTGAAATGCAACCCACTACGGTCAGCTACAGTACACCAAACACTTCGCCTGCAACCACACAAGCGTCAATATTAATTTTCGGCGGGGATATTAACATCAATAAAAATGGCCAGCATATTTTCACCAATGAAAAAGAACTGTACAAGGTTTATGCATTTGACAATTCGGTCTTTATTTTTTTAAAAGATTCGTTTGTCACTGAGTATGTTGTAACCAATCCCGGCACCGTTTCCGTACAGGACAAGTTGGCGGAATATGCTGATGATACTTATCCCGCCCCGGAAATTGATTGCGACAGCCTTACCAGGATCTGCAGAAAGAACGCTGCTTTAAACGTTTTCTGGGGAGATGTGTACAGTGCTTTTGAAGGAAAGTCGGAGACCAGCACCATAAAAGGTGAACCATTTTCAAAAAACCTCAACAGTTCATTACTGGTTACCCGTGGATGGGAGATCAACTGCTGTACAGGCGAATTCCAGCTTAAATTATTCTTTGGAGCCATGCAGGAAGGTAATGACAGGAAGGAGACACATTTGTCGTTCAGTAAAATTTTAAGAAACGGAGACCCATGCATTCCGATCATCTGCCCTGAATGCAAATCTACTTGTGAAGAATCAATAAGGTTGTTGGAAGAAGGCAGAAAGCAAATGGAGGAAACAATGAAGAAGAATCCGGGAAAGAATTAATGAGGCTGAACAGTTATCCATTTTTTAATGATATTGCTTTGTGATCAGAGAACCAAAGTTGAAATTCTCAAAAAAATTACCTTAACAGTATTTGAAACAACAAAAACAATGGCGGCTTACAGAATGAAAGAAAAAACACTGCCACCAAGATTGGGTTTGCTGCAAGGCTGGCTGGACATTGGAGCAATGGTCATTTTATAGCTTTTGTGCTTCATCTGGGCTGGACGTATCCCGATAGCTATCGGGACTGGGCTTTTGTTTGTTAACCTGTACTTTTATATCTTTAACCTGCCTGCCGGCAGGCAGGTCAGCAGCGGTTACGGGCCGACGAGCAATGAATTCCAGCCCTGCAGCAAGCCATGCCCGTTGGCTGAAATGATTGTAATTTCAGTATTATTCAAGATTTATTTTAACCCCTATTACCGTAATTGATATAAATTTTAAATGAATCACTTTTCATTATTAAAACAAGTATTATTAATTATTATACTTCTATTATCTATGCTTTTCGTTTGCAGCACTTTTACTTTGCTCACGAATATTCAGAATTTATTAGTTACTATTATTTCTGTCACCTGTATGCTATTAGGGGTTATAGGAATTATAAAAATGTACAAATCATTTCCTTCGCCATTAAAAGTGAAACATTGGATAGCGATCATTATCTCAAGTATTATTATTCCCGGGCTAATTCTGTTTAGCATGTTCTATGTCAAAATTTCCTGTACCCCAGCAGGCTTTTTTGCTACTCATGTAAATACCTATAAACTTAATAATTTCACATTTTATACATATCAAACCGGTTTGTTAGGGACTACTTCAACTAATGTTCGTTATAGTGCAAAAGGTGAATGGGTATCTCATTCGATCGACAATATGTTTTTACCTTGTAGTGCCGACTCAGTAAGTATACAACAAAAAGATACATGCTTTTTAATAATTGCTCAAAAACAGAAATTTATATTTCTTCCCAAAAGCAAAAAAGTAATAAATATATCTAATTAATATTTTCAAATAGCTATACAATTACTTACTTCCAAACATAGCACTTCAGCCAACATTGGGTTTGCTGCAAGGCTGGCTGGACGTTGAAGCAATGGGCATTTTATCGCTGTTGTGCTTCATCCGGGCTTCAATATCCGTAATATCCATATAGCTGCTGTTCCTGTAAAATAATTAATCAACAATCACCTAATTATTTGGCTTCGCCGCCACCAGTTCCACATCAAAAATTAATACAGAGTTTGCCGGAATGCCTTTGGGGTTGGCTGCATTGCCCGGCCTGCTCCGGCTGCCATAAGCCAGTGCAGATGGGATATAAAAAAATGCCTTTGATCCCGGTTTTAAATAACCAATCCCTTCCTCCCATCCTTTTATAACACGGCCGGTACCCAGTACAAAACTAAGGGGTTGTACATGCATAAAAGCACTATCCAGGTTGCTGTCAAACACGGTACCATCAAGCAGGGTGCCTCTGTAATTCATGGTAATCATATCACCGGCTTTAGCCAGTGGACCACTACCCTCGTGTTGTATGCTGTAATACAGGCCCGATGCTGTTTTTATGGGGTTGATATTTCTGTTGCTGAAATATGCTTTCAGTGACTCATCATCGGCATTTTGTACAGGCTGCTGTTCCTGCAGGGCTTTCTGCATGGCAGCCTCCCGTTCTTTTTGCAGCTGCTCTTTAGGTATGATGGATACCAGCCTGATATTGTATTGTATTTTATCGCCCGGTTTAATATAATCGGGCATTTTCTTTTTTGAGTATTCAAACATCGATTGCGCATCTACCATACAAATAATACTGTCGCCCGGCGTCATCAGCACAAGCGCTTCCATGATGTCGCCTTTAAAAGCAGGTTTAGTTAAACTAAATGCACCAGGCTGCCCCTTATTTAACTGGCCACTATTGTACATAATCCTGTTGTTGCAAAGAGCTATCATATGCATCATTACATCATCACCCTCCTGTGGGCGTTGCGTGGAAGGTTTGTTCTCAATAAAAACATATTGCAACCCGGGATTGATGGTGGTAAAATTATAAACACGCTTACCTGCTGGTGCAGCAGCCGGTTTTATGGTTTGTGCTGCTGCAAAAAAGGTTATAAAGCAGGCAGCTGAAAAGAGCGTAAATTTTTGGTACATGTGTTACTTATTTTTTTAAACCACCGTAAAAATAAATAAATGTTTGCTTTTGAATCTTAATAAGAAGTTAAGCAGTATAGTTATTCTATTTTGTGTAAAGCAAACCCGGGAGAAGCAATAAATCTGCTTCTTTGTCTTTCACAGTTTCAGCAGAATACCAGCTGGCAACTAAAAGTAAAATATTGTAAATTTGGTTTTACATCTTCTGAAACCAAGGTTAGTACATTTATCATTCAAAAGCATTAATAAAGCATTTAAAATGAAAGAAAAGATATTGTTAATTTTCATGTTTACTGGTTTTTTACTGATTCCCTGTAAAAAATCATCTTCAAAAATAAATCCGGCAATAAGCAAGGCTACCGGCACAGTATCAAACGATACGGTCATCTTGTATAAATCGGATAATTTGATTATTCAAAAATTATCTGAACATGTTTATCAGCATATTTCTTTTTTAAACACACAAACTTTTGGCAGGGTTGATTGCAATGGAATGATAGTAGTAAATGAAAAGGAAGCTGTTATTTTTGATACCCCAGTAAACGATGAAAGTTCGGCAGAATTGATAAACTATCTGCAAAAAACAAATACTATAAAAGCCATCATTCCAACTCATTTTCATGATGACTGCGTTGGTGGCCTTAATAAGTTTAATGAATTTAATATTCCCTGCTATGCATCCAATAAAACAATTGCACTGCTGAAAAATAAAGGCAGGCTTTTTTCTAAACCCATACAGGGCTTTAATAAAAGGTTTACCCTGCATGTTGGCGATAAAAAAGTTTATGTAAGGTATTTTGGTGAGGGGCATACCAAAGATAATGTGGTAGGATATTTTCCGGATGAAAAAGTAGTTTTTGGAGGTTGTTTGATAAAGGAAGTTGATGCCGGAAAAGGCTACCTGGACGATGCCAATATATTGGCATGGCCCGAAACAGTGCGTAAGGTGAAAAAGGCTTACCCCGACTCTAAAATTGTAATTCCCGGCCATGGTGAAACCGGAGGTACTGCATTATTTGATTATACCATTAAACTCTTTCTTGCTACACCCAATAAAGCGCCTTAGCATATTATTACATGAAACTCTTTGACGATACAGTTTTAGCAGCAAGCACAGATACCGGCACCACAGGTATTTATCAATTAAAACGCCTGTGGAGCAAGGCTATTGCCGGCCAGGATATTGTAAACCAATACCCTGAAGAATATGGATTGGACAATGCACTGATTGACATTTTAGGTATCGGTTTGCTTCCCACCTATCAGTATTTATATGGACAAAAACCCGGCTTTGAAAGTTTTGAAAATTGGGTTATTGCTCATGCTGGTGGCCATATTACCGATTTTACCATACAACAGTGTAATGCATTGTTTCAAAATAAAAGCACCCATCATCAAAACATTATTGCCGACGTACTCACACCCAATGACATGGTTTTTTGGCAAACACATGGCTATGTAATCATTAAAAATGCTGTTACCCCGCAGGATTGTGCAGCCAGCCGCAAAGCTATTATGGATTATCTTGAAATGGATGAGATGGATGAAACAACCTGGTATAAAGAAGGTAGTTCCATGCAAGGCATTATGGTGCCTTTATATAGAAATGCAGCCATTGATAAAAACAGAAACTCTCCTGTAATTAAAAGAGCGTTTGAACAATTATGGAACCGGACAGATTTAATAGTAACCACAGATAAATGTGGTTTTAACCCACCTGAAACTGCCAGTTTTAAATACAGAGGTATCGGGCTTCATTGGGATGTGAGTTTAGCAACCCCCATTCCCTTTGGTACGCAGGGTATTTTATATTTAACAGATACAGCTGTAAACCAGGGTGCATTAACTGTAG
The DNA here is from genome assembly GCA_030157685.1 of Ferruginibacter sp. GTDB lineage: Bacteria > Bacteroidota > Bacteroidia > Chitinophagales > Chitinophagaceae > Ferruginibacter. Next base: position 6,661 of record JAOAUI010000155.1, read on the forward strand.
TGCCAGGTTTTCAAAATAATATGCAAAGCTGGTTGAAGGAATTGCCCGAACATGTTAACCCAAGGGAAGTAGATCTTTCCTCATTTAACCCAATACCAATAGCTGCAAATGCAGGCGATTTTATTATCTGGAATCATTTGTTGCCGCATGACAGCAGCCCTAACAAAGCCAGCTTGCCAAGAATTGTGCAGTATCTTAACTGGTATGCTCCTTTGGCAGATGTACAAAATGAATGGATATAAATCTTTGCTGCCTTTCTTCCTGCTATCAAATAATGATTAATCACAGGCATGTTCATCTATAAATAGAACAACCGGCTGAATAAGCCGGTTGTTCTATTTATTTAAAAGAATTTTATTTAACCGCCGTCAGGTTATCATTTGCAGCATTCATTTGCAGATATTTCATCAGTTCACTCTGCGCCACCAGTGGATTCACCCTTTTTATGCTCATACGGCCGGTTAATGCATTATAAGCTTTTGAACGGTTGGTAACAAAAAGTCCGTCCATATAGCTTTCTTCGCCGCTTTTAGCCAGGTCAAGCACATTTAGTTGTATTACTTTTCCCTGTTCGCCGGGGTAATTGTTCTCCAGCCATTTAGCATCCTGCATTACTATCTTACCATCCTTTGCAACACGTACGTTTATTTTTTTAACGCCGTAATATTTTGTGCTCCCAATCAAACAGGAAGTATGTGAATAGCCGATAAGCTTTCCTTTCTCTTTGCTAATCACAATTTCGTATTCAAGAGATTGCTGTGTGGAATCGTTGTACATGGTTCCTTTCCAAAGGCCGGTAATATCCTGGCAAAAGGCAAATACAGGGCAGCATAGCACTGCAAGTATGATGATAATTGGTTTCATAGGTGTGGGTTTAACGGGTAACTTAATCTTATAACGATATTATTTACTGTTTATTTTAAAATAGCATGATTTTTTTACAGCCACGCATAAATACCTGATTTTTTAATCAGGTATTTATGCGTTAGAAATCATTGTTTTATTTCTGGTAGTTTGTTAAGCAAATAAAATATTATTAATAATCTTTTATTACTGCTTGCATTTTGGATTTGTGTTATATATCTTATACCCCTAATAACTGCCTTATTTATGTCAAATACACAATCAACTGCAATAAACCTGCAGGCCCAACTTAATAAATTTGACCATGTAGTGGTATTAATGCTCGAAAACCGGTCTTTTGATAACCTGCTGGGTAATTTATACAGCCCCGGAGAACTTAAGCCCGGCCAGCAGTTTGACGGCCTTCAGTTTAATAAACCACACTTTAATGTGGTACCCAATGATGTAAAAGACGGCCATGCCGGTGAAAAAATAAGCCCATCAAGGGCATCCAGCTATTTTCAACCCTATCCTGATCCCGGCGAATTTTATGCCCATGTAAATACACAATTAACCAACCAGTTTAACCCGGCTAAAAATTCGGGAATGAGCGATGGCGACATTGTTAGCCCGTATAATGTTCCGGATGGTGGCGTTCCTGACCCTCCGCCTATGACGGGTTTTATAACTGATTACATCAGTGTACTTCGTTCTTTAATGAAGAAAAGCTGTTTAAATAAAATCTTCAACTTTCTTGGTTTAAATCCCAAATGGTTTAAACTGAATGATAAATACGAAGATTACAAAGCCATCATGGAATGTTATGAAAATGATCAGGTACCGGTAATGAAAGGGCTTGCAAAAGGCTTCGCTGTTTTTGATCACTGGCATTGCGATGTACCCAGCCAAACCTACACCAACAGGGCTTTCTGGCACTCGGGCACCAGTTTTGGTTTTGTAAATAACAGCCCCATGAAAAACTGGATTGAAAACAAAAACAGCCCTACCCTTTTTAACCTGCTGGAAGCAAATGGAAAAGACTGGAAAATATATACTGATAATTTTGTTTCGCTTACAGGTGTAATACATTTTCAGCAACTGGTGGATTTTCATTTTACCGGTAATTTTAAAAGCTATAAACATTTTTTAGCCGATGCGGCAAGTGGTAGTTTACCTGCCTATTCATTTGTTGAACCCCGTTTTTTTACACCACATAATGATCAGCATCCATCGGGATATGATACGCTGATACCCGTTGACGCACCCGGTAAGGTGGGCTCTGTTTTGCTGGGCGAAAAACTGATATGGGAAGTGTACAATGCTGTAAAAAATTCGAATGGCGATGTAAACGGCAATGGCAATACCTGGAAAAATACATTGTTGATTATTACCCATGATGAACATGGAGGCTGTTATGATCATGTTGCTCCAGGCCCTGCTCCTTCTCCTGATAAAAGCAAACCAGTTGGCCAGGATGGATTTGCGTTTGACCGGCTGGGCATTCGTGTTCCCATGATCATGGTATCGGCACATATTAATGCAAATACCATCATCAATACCCAACACAGGCATACTTCCTTTCTGCATACCATGTGTAAAAAATGGGCACTGCCACATTTAACAGACAGAGATGCACTTGCCAATGACTTTACCGAAGTATTTAATGCTGAAGAAATAAGAGATGTAAGTACCTGGCCCGATTTACCCGAACCGGTAATACCTGAAGAACATTACCAGTACAATTTTTCTGATGCCCTGATTGGTGATCTTGAAAAAAATATTTTAAGATCTGTAAGCCATTGGAAAACCGGATCAACTGCCAGGGCCGAAAAAATAAAAACAGTAAAGGAAGCCATGCAATGGCTGTATGGTATGGAAAATGAATTACCTGGCGCTAATCTTAACGAGCTTACGCATACCTGGAGCCTGTAAAGTAAAAGTTAACAATAAACTGTTTTACAATGGCAGATCATGAAATTAAAACCTGCAACTGTGGTGGTGGTTCAGCAGCCCACAAACCAGCACCGGCATCTGTAACCAAAAAAACAGTGCGTTCTTTTGGTTCTGTTTTTCTGAGTGTGCTTATTGCTTTTTTTCCAAAATGCCCGGTTTGTATGGCAGCATACCTGAGCATGTTTGGCAGTTTTGGAATGGCACAGGCAAAATATATTACCTGGTTATTTCCTGTTCTTATTTTGTTTTTGGGGTTACATCTGTTTATGTTGTATAAAAAAATACCCAAAAAGGGGTATGGCCCTTTTCTGCTAAGCCTTGCAGGTGCGCTTATAATACTGGCAGGAAGAAAATTTTTTCAATTTGATAATTATATATTGTTCACAGGCATGGCCTGCATACTGGCAGGATCCTTATGGAACAGTTTTTCATTAAAACATGTGCAACCAACTTTTTCTAATCAATAAAATTTACAATTATGACAGCAGCCTTAAAAGTCCGCAGATCACTACATGAAATTCAGGATGAATACAAAAGCGGAAAAAATAAAAAGCCACTGGAAGATTTAATGCGTGCCTGGCGGGGCATTAAAGCGCTTCCTGCAGGCAATCGCCATTCTTTTTTCATGTTGGGCGGTTATCATGGCGAACCTTTCAGGGGCGCTGGTTGGGGAAGCAGTGTTTATTGGGGTGGCTACTGCAATCATGGTAATGTTTTATTTCCTACCTGGCACCGCATTTATCTTTTAAAATTAGAAGAAGCATTGCAAAGTATACCCGGTTGTGAAGATGTGATGCAGCCATTTTGGGATGAAACCAATGAGGAATCGTTAAAGTACGGTGTTCCCTGGGCGCTTACCGATGAATTTTTTGAACTGGATGGTGAACAGATTCCCAATCCGTTGTGTTCATTTACTTTTCCTAAAAACATAACCGATCATATCAATGGCGATAATCCGGATTACAGCAAACCGGCAGGATATAAAACGGTACGGTATCCTTACTCGGGCCTGGTAGGTAAAAATGATATTGAAAAAACGAAAGTCCACAATTCAAGATGGACGTATGAACAGTCTGTTGACGTGTTGAATAACAATGTGCTGGAATGGCTTAATTCTTCCATCATCGTTAATGACGTGGTTATACCTACCAATGTTGCTCAAAAGTATATTGACTGCTTAGATGCGCCCAATTATACTGTTTTTTCCAATACTTCCTCGGCTGCAGAATGGAATGGCGACAGGCTGAAAATTGATCCAGATACCGGATTACCAGTGCCAGGCCAAACTTATAAAGCGGTTGTTCCACTTGAGTCTCCACACAACAGTATTCACCTGGCTATTGGAGGTTGTGAGGTTCCCGGATACAACCGGTCGCCAATACCAGGCGCTAACGGAGATATGGGCGAAAATGATACTGCCGGTTTAGACCCCATTTTCTTTTTTCATCATTGCAATGTTGACCGGGTATTTTGGTTATGGCAAAAAAAGCACAAGGCAACAGATCATTTTAGTATTATAGAAAGATACCCCGGAACAAATTCGGTTGACAGCCAGGGACCAACAGCCGGTGTATCGCCCAATACCTGGTTGAATTTAGAATCGCCTCTTGACCCTTTCATGAATGAGAAAACCGGAAAAATGTACACGTCAGCCGACTGTTTTAATATTGAAACACAACTTGGGCACACCTATGGCCCCGGCTCTCTGGATGATAAAATAGCAGCATCATTTACTGCAGAAAAGGCAACCGAAAATGGACGTTTAATAAAAGCATCGGGTATTAACCGGGCCGCCAACAGCGGGTCGTTTTTGATATCACTCACAGGTATCATAGATAATAAAGAATACCTGTTAGGACACGAAGCAGTATTGAGCCGCCGTAATGTAAAATACTGTGCCAATTGCCAAACTCACCTGGAGGTAGAGGCATTTTTCAACATACCCGATTTTGCACAAAATCTGCTGGGCGGAGATAAATCCAACTGGAGTTTAAAAGCATATGTTCACAGGTCTAATGAAGCATCTGCTGCAAAATCAATCAATGCGCCCGACAGATCATTTCTCAAAAATGATATTGAAACACTTAGCATGATCAGCCCGGCAGAAGAAACAATTAAACTGGAGATCATGTAGATTATTTCATCAGTCAACAAAATATAAAAATTATTTACTCACTTTAATGCCCCACTTCGTTTATGAAAAAAATATCAATCTATTCAATGGCGCTTTCATTAATAATGATTGCTGCCGGATGCAACAATAATGGCGAAAAAGAAACTGTTTCGGCCGATGGTTATTCAGGCCCGCCCTATACCGTTCAGCTGGTAGAATATGTAAATGAAAAACTGCCCGATCTGCATTCTTACACACACGCCACTTACAAGGATAAAATAGTTATGATTGGAGGCCGTACCAATGGTTTGCATGGTGGTACATACCAGTTCAACCGGGCCAATTCCAATAAAACAATTTATGTAATTGATACAAAAAACTGGGCAGAGCCAACCGCATGGAATGTATTTAGTATGCCGGCGGGTAAAGTGATGCTGCCAGGTATAAACACAGCACAGCTTATTGCAAACAATGCCGAGTTTTTTACAGATGATAGCGTGCTATATATTGTTGGCGGTTTATTAGGTGCCAATGTACCAACCAAGCTTAAAGTTCTAAATAATCCCCAATCAGGTGTTGTATTCGACCTCACTGCAAAATCAGATGATGGTAAAGCACCCACCGGCCCCATTACGCTGCCATACATAACGGCTGTTGATCTTCCTGCATTAATTAATATGGTGATTGATAACAAAGCTTCAATGCCGGCTAATTCTATACGGCAGGTGATGGATAGCAGCCTGGCAGTAACCGGCGGCGAACTTAGTGTGATTGATAAAACTGTACACCTGGTTTTTGGTTGGGATTTTTCTACGCCTGCTGTAGGTACAGGTGATCTTTACACCCATCAAATAAGAACCTTTACTTATAAAGATGACGGTACAACTTTAACTATAAGTCCAGTATCGGTTTGTAAAACATGTTGGGATGGCGAATCCGATACATCAAATACAGGTAACTTTCGCAGGCGTGATGGTAGTTTGAGTGCCATGATTGATCCGGCAGATGGCAGCCTGGGCCTGTTATATTATTCGGGCGTATTTAAAAATGGGAATACAAATTTTGATTCGCCTGTCTGGATTGGCAAAGATGCAGCAGCAGAGCAGCCCTTTGTAATGCGGTCAAATGTATATACCTGCCAGGTAGTGCCGGTTTACAGCAAATTAAATAAGGCATCTTATGCCACTTTGCTGGGCGGCATGAAGAATGCTGAGTATAATGGCGGGCCACTGCAAGTGCCGGTAGCACTTACAGCAACCAATGCTCCCATTATTGCAACCGACAGCAAAAATCCATTCGATCATATTCCTTTCTCTAACCAGTTTTCAACGGTCATGGTAGATGAGAAGCATAATTACTCACAATACCTTTTAGCTGATTCTTTTCCCAATACAACAACTGCATTTATACTGCCTGCTTCAGCTAAAGATTCTGTTGGTGCAGTAACGCTGCCCGCAGGCTCTGTAGCATATAATGGCTCAGAATCAGAATTGATCTGGACATTAAATTCCAATATAATGCCTAATGGAGTTGTAGACTATGATGCATTTATTAAAGCCAATCCCAAAGGCGCTTCTGTAGGGTATTTGCACGGAGGAATACTATCTGCATTAACAAATGTATTTGGTGCAAAAGCTGCACATTTTTCAGTTGCCAGCAACCGGATATTTGCTGTAAAAATTGTTCCGATAGGTAAGTAAGATCACCAGTTTTGCAGGAACCGGGTGTTTAAAAGCATCCGGTTTTTTATTTGCTGCATGAGAATGTATGCATACAGTGCACTAACGGCTTTACTTAATTTTTTTGTAAGTTTTAATATGCAGGCTACCGTTGAAAATATTTTATACACTCCTTTTCCAGTATTCATTAACTTTCAGTTAAAATAATAAAGCATGATTATTAAAAAACCATTGCTGCTGCTAATTACCTGTTTTACTTTTTGTACGCTGCCTGCCCAGGATAAAAAGGATACTCCAAAATGGGATGTAAGCAATCCTCAGGGAACTTATAAAGAAGTAAACTTCACAACCAGCGAAGGCACCTGGATGAATGTTGATGTATCGCCCGATGGCAAAGAAATAATTTTTGATTTGCTGGGTGATATTTATACCATGCCTGCAACCGGTGGTACTGCTGTTGTATTAAGGGGCGGACATGCATTTGAAGTACAGCCCCGTTTTAGTCCCGATGGTAAAAAAATATTATTTACATCTGATGCCGGTGGCGGCGATAATATTTGGGTGATGAACCGTGATGGCAGCAAAGCCACGCAGGTAACCAAAGAAAGCTTTCGCCTGTTGAATAACGCAGCCTGGAGCCCTGATGGAGAGTACATTGTAGCCCGCAAACATTTTACCAGCAACCGTTCGCTGGGCGCAGGCGAAATGTGGCTATACCATATCAGCGGTGGCGGCGGATTGCAACTTACTGTGCGTAAAAATGATCAGCAGGATGTGAATGAACCTGTATTTTCTCCCGATGGAAAATATGTTTATTACAGCGAGGATATGTATCCCGGCGGATTTTTTCAGTACAACAAAGACCCCAACAACCAGATATTTGCAGTTAAACGTTTTGATCGTGAAAAGGGAACAAATGAAACGGTGACCGGTGGCCCTGGCGGTGCTGTGCGTCCACAAATTTCGCATGATGGCAAATGGCTGGCATTTGTAAAAAGAGTAAGAACAAAAACCGTTTTGTATATAAGAAACCTTACTACCGGTGAAGAATGGCCTTTGTACGATGGCCTGAGCAAAGATCAGCAGGAAGCCTGGACAATTTTTGGAATTTATACCGGTTATTCCTTTACACCCGATGATAAAAATATTATTATCTGGAGCAACGGAAAAATTTTAAAAGTAGATGTAAGCGGAGCCAACAAAGCAACAGAAATACCATTTACCTGCAATGTAAAGCAGCGGATATATGATGTACCCCGTTTTCAGCAGGAACTGAATCCCGAAACCTTTACAGCCCATGTTATCAGGAATGCCACTACCTCGCCCGATGGTAAGACCTTGTTGTTTAATGCTGCAGGATATTTATGGAAAAAGGTATTGCCCGATGGTAAGCCCGAGAGACTGATCAACAATACTGATGCGGCTTATCGTAGTGCAGGTTTTGAAGCAGAGCCATCTTTTTCTGCTGATGGAAAAAATATTTTGTATGTAACCTGGAATGATTCTTTAGCTGGGGCCATTTATAAATTATCAACGCTTGCAAATAGTAAACCCGTTAAACTCACAACTACCAAAGGGATTTACAGGCAGCCCTCCTTTTCACCCGATGGCAAATGGATCGTTTTCAAAAAAGAAGATGGCAACAATTCCATGGGATCTGGTTACACCGCAGAGCCCGGTATTTATACCATGGCCGCTGATGGCAGCAATGAAAATTTTGTAACAGGCCGTGGCGATCTGCCCCGTTTTAACAGCAGCAGCGACCGCATTTATTACCAAACGGGCGGAGGCATGGCCAGCAATAAGCCCGATGGACGTGATGAACGTGTACACCTGAAAAGTGCGTATGGCGTGCAGTTCACGGTGTCGCCGGATGAAAAATGGATCGCCTTTATTGACCTGTACAATGTGTATATAGCCAGTTTTCCAAAAACCGGAAGAACCATTGACCTAGGTAGTGGCACCAAAGATTTCCCCGTAAAAATTGTGAGCAAAGATGCCGGAACCAACCTGCATTGGAGCAGCGATAATAAAAAACTGTACTACACTTTGGGCAGCCAGTATTTTGCCATTCCACTTGAACAAAGATTTGAATTTATTGCAGGCGTAGCTGATTCTGTTTTTAAAGCACCTGAGAAAGGAATTGAAATAGGGCTACAGTTAAAGACTGATAAGCCTGTTGGCAGCATCGCATTTACCAATGCCAGAATTATTACCATGAATGGAAATGAAGTGATAGAAAATGGTACGCTGCTGATTGAATCAAATATTATTAAAGCAGTTGGTAAAACCGGCGAAGTAACCATACCTGCCGGTGCCAAACAAATTGATTGCAGCGGCAAAACCATCACGCCCGGGTTTATTGATGCTCATGCACATGGTAATCATTTTCGCAGCGGGCTGATACCACAAAAACAATGGCCATATTACGCAAACCTGGCTTATGGTGTTACTACCATGCACGATCCATCTGCCAACAGCGAATTTGTATTTGGTTTGAGTGAACTGGTAAAAACCGGCGATATGGTTGGCCCCCGCATATTTAGTACCGGCACTGTTTTGTATGGTGCCGATGGAAATTTTAAAGTAGTAGTTAATAACATAGATGATGCCCGCAGTGCATTGCGGAGAATAAAAGCATTGGGAGGATTCTCGGTAAAAAGTTATAACCAGCCCCGCCGTGAGCAACGCCAAATGATTATACAGGCTGCCCGTGAACTGAGTATGGAAGTGGTGCCCGAAGGTGGCTCTTTCTTTTATCACAATGTAAGTATGATACTGGATGGCCATACAACCATTGAGCACAATTTGCCGGTAGCTCCTTTATTTAATGATGTGGTGCAACTCTGGAAAAACAGTAAGACTGCTTACACTCCTACCCTTATCGTTAATTATGCAGGTCTTAGCGGCGAATACTTTTGGTACCAGCACAGCAATATTTGGGAAAAAGAAAGGTTGCTGCGTTTTACGCCCAGAGCTGTTATTGATACACGCAGCCGGCACAGAACAATGGTGCCTGAAGAAGAATATGAAAACGGCCATATCCTTGTTTCAAAAAGTTTAAAAAAACTGGCTGATGAGGGTGTAACCATTAATATGGGGGCACACGGGCAGTTACAGGGCCTGGGCGCTCATTGGGAAGTTTGGATGATGCAACAGGGAGGCATGACCAATATGCAGGCTCTGCAAACAGCAACCATCAATCCTGCATACAGCCTGGGTTTTGACAAATGGATCGGCTCTTTACAACCGGGTAAACTGGCCGACCTGCTCATCATGGATAAAAACCCGCTGGATGATATCCGTAATACAGAAACCCTGCGTTATACCATGGTTAACGGCCGCCTGTATGATGCAGACCAGATGAATGAGATTGGTAACACAAATAAGCCCCGTGCAAAATTTTACTGGGAGTTTAGTAAGAATGCTGATAGTTTTCCATGGCATGATGCAACACAGGAAGAAGGATGTAGTTGTGGTAAGCATTGATTTGGATGAAAACAAATTGATGGCTGGAATGCAGGATTATTACAAATTAGCCCATCCCCCCAACTAAGCGTATTTTTGCAGTTATGCAACAAATAAATATACCGCTTATTTTAAACAGCCTGGGTTTTGAAGGGCTTAATGAAATACAACAGGCTTCGCTGGAAGCCAATGCAAAAAATGATAATGTGGTGCTGTTATCAGCCACCGGATCGGGTAAAACACTGGCTTTTTTACTACCATTGCTGGAAACATTGAATCCTGAAATTAATAATGTTCAGGCTTTAATAATTGTGCCCAGCCGTGAACTGGCCATACAGATTGACGATGTTTTCCGCAAAATGCAAACCGGTTTTAAGGTTACACTTTGCTATGGCGGCCACAAACGTGAAACCGAAGAGAATAATTTAAAAGAAGCTCCGGCACTAATCATTGGTACAGCCGGAAGGTTGGCAGATCATATCCGCCGCAATAATTTTGAACTGGATAATATAACCACATTGGTGCTGGATGAATTTGATAAATCGCTTGAATTAGGTTTTACCGAAGAAATGTCTTTCATTATCGGCTCATTAAAAAATATTAAAAAAAGAATTCTTACATCCGCTACTTACGCTGTGCCTGTGCCTGCTTTTATTGGTTTAAAAGATCCTGTGAGGCTTGATTTTTTACCGGTACACAGCATCCTTCGGAAAGGAGAGCAGCTGGAAAATATGCTTGAGATTAAAAAGATGCTCAGCCCGGATAAGGATAAGATTAATACATTGTTTAAACTGATCTGTTATTTGGGCAACCGCTCCACCGTTGTGTTTTGTAATCATCGTGTTGCAGTTGAACGCACCAGCAACCTGCTTACTGAAAAAGGCATATTGAATGTTTTTTATCATGGTGGTATGGAGCAGCAGGAAAGAGATGCTGCACTTTGCAAATTCCGTAATGGCACCAGCAATATTTTAGTAACAACGGATCTTGCTTCACGCGGGCTTGACATTCCCAACATCCGCTACATTATTCATTATCATTTGCCCGATACAGAAGATGCATTTACACACCGCAATGGCCGCACAGCCCGTATGGATGCCAGCGGTACCGCTATTTTAATTTTATCTGAAGAAGAAAAACTGCCTGATTATATTGGTGAAGTTTCTGAAGTAGAAATTACCCGGGATCATCCGATACCGGAGAAACCGGTTTGGAGTACGCTCTTTATTGCAGCCGGTAAAAAGGATAAGGTTAATAAGATCGATATTGTTGGGTTTCTTTCTAAAAAAGGAGATTTAAAGCAAGAAGATATTGGTATTATAGAAGTGAAGGACTTTTTTAGTTTTGTAGCTGTGCGTAAAGTAAAAGTGGGGCATGTTCTGGAACTGATTAAGAATGAGAAGATAAAAAATAAGAAGGTGAAGATTGAAATAGCACGATAGAAACGTTGATGATACTGATTGGAATTGATTAACGCTGAGTTCCACTTAATAAACCAGAGATCCATTATAAAAGATTCTTACAGATTAAGCCGCCTTTGTCAATTGTGACAAAGGCGGCTTAATTTTTTACAAAATAATTTCAAATATTTTTATCAGAATGGACTACCCCATTTTACATCTGTATAAACATTGGTACCCGATAAAGTTTTTAAGAATGCAACTATAGCCGATTGTTCTGCACCGGTCATGTTCAATTTCTGTCCAACTCCGCCTGGCCTCAACCTTGGGTCGAGGTTTGTATTTCCCGGCGCAATATTGATGGTATTGTAATGCCCTACTGCATTTTGCAGTGTAGCTAAATTGGCTGTGTGCATCAATGCGCCGTTTTCAATACCAAGTCCGTTTGTAACATCTCTTAAACTTGGGGCCCTCGTAACCGTTATATCAATTCCACCGCCAGGAGTGATTCTTCCTATTATGCCATTGTTTCCTGTGTTGGGATCAATATCAAATTCAGGGGCATTGTGACAGCCGTTACAGCCTGCTCCCCCGCCAATCCTGTTTCCCCCGGCATCAAAAACCGGTGGAGCAAGGAAAAGCTGCTTTCCATTATTTTCCTGTGCAGTAAAATTCGGGAAAGGCGCTCCGTCGTTGGGAACCGCTGCCCTGCCTGCATCATATTTCGAATCGAATGATTGGATGCTTCTTACAAACTGTGCCAGACATTCCTGCATTCTTGCTTCTGTTACGGCTATATCGCCATAAACAAATTTGAAAAGTTCGTTGTAATAACCAATGGCCTGTAGTTTGGTTAACAGATTAGATAGCGCCGGCCTTCCGGCAGTACCGCTAAAACCCATTTCAGCATGATCCTGTATTGGTTTTGTAGTTTGTATTTCCAGTGTTGCTGCACGTTCATCCCAAAAGAATTTTGTTTCAACTGCATATCGGCTGTTTATTAAACGCATGGAATGTCTTGCAGTAACGCCGCCTGCAACTCCCTTGCTGGCAATAGCTGTATCGCTGAATGCAAATTGCTGCTTGTGGCAACTGCCGCAGGAAATGGAATTATCAATGCTTAAATTTTTATCGTAAAACAAAACCCTGCCTAAAGTTGCTTTGGCATTGGTGATATTGTTTCCACCGGTATTGTCTTTTCCACCAATATAAGCTGGCCTGGTTTGGTTGGCATAATTGGCCAGGTTTGTTGGGTCAATCTTAGTTCCAAATGCTGCTTTAATGGCTGCATACGGATCAATAACTACAGGAGGTGTTACTATTGCAGTGTCGCTTTTTGAACAAAACTGAAATGCAAATACAGCCAGTAACAACATGCTGATAATAATGATTTTTTTTTGTTGCATAAATTGGTTGGTTTAAGGTTTTATAGAGTAAATATTAAATACTGTCTTTAGGTGGTGGTCCATCGCCGGGTCTTCTGCCTGGTGGCGGTGGCCGCATTCCTGGTGGTGGCGGACCATCACCGGGTCTCATACCTGGTGGTGGGCCTTCTCCTGGTCTTGGTGGCGGCCTGTTGCCTGCCGGCCTCATTCCGTCGGGAGGTGGTGGCCTTCTTTCATCAGGGTTCATGCCGGGTCTTGGTAATGGGTCATCATTTCTTCTTTCTCTACCGGGACGATCTTTTCCAAATCCGGGCCCGGGGCCTTTGGGAGGTGCCATTTGGCGCAACGCTTGCTGAATGATGCTATCAAACTTAATTTTTTGTTCTTTATTGCAGATAGCTCTTAACTTTTGAAAATGCCTGAAAGTATAAACATCACGCTGCTGTTCCAGGTTGCCGATCTTTTTACTGAAGCTTTCTACTATGGAATCGGTAATATTTTCCTGTTTCAATAAATCAAAAAAACTGTCTTTTGCTTTGCCAATACTATCCTGGAATGGCCTCACCTGCGACCGGTGTTCTTCCCGTAATTTTTCATAGGTTTCCTGTTGTGCCGAATCTAATTTCAGTTCACGGGTAAGAAATTCAAATACCTGTCCGCCCGGCGGCGGCTGCGGCGGCGGATTAAAATGTTCTCTGTCTGACTTTTTATTTGTCCACAGCAAAGCCAGTGTTACAATATTGGCCGTTAATAACAGTAATGTTATTATGGTAAGCCAGCGGTTATTTGTAGCGTTGCTCATACTGTATTTTTATTCGTAAACAGTTGCGGTGTTCATATTATAGGCTGCTGCAAAAGATTCAATGGTAGCCGGCTTGCTGTAAACAACAGGTGAATCTTGTTTTGGCGTTTTAGCTGTTTGTAAAAGTGAAATAACATTTACAATAAACAGCACAGCCAATGTTGCAGTAATAAATGCAGGGCGAAGCATGAAGAATGTTTTCTTATCTGCTGCCGGTTGCATTTTACCCTTTAAACGGGTGTAAAAGAAATCGGGAGCTACAGCGGGCTGTATGTTCCCGAGACTTGTCATTATACTTTCGATCCGCTCTTGTGAAAACTTATTTTGCATTGGTAAAATTTGCCTGTTAATAGTTTAGATGCCGTTTTTTATCAAAACCTTCGCTAAGGAGGTAATTCATTTAATTTTTTTCTGAGATTCCCTTTTGCCCGTTGTAATAATGAGTCAACAGCCGACTCTGTTGTATTTAAAATGGCTGCAATTTCCCGGTAGCTCAATTCTTCTACCTTGTTTAAAATAAAGGCTGTGCGCTGTTTTTCGGGTAATAGCTCAATCATTTTAAAAAGAATGGCTGCATCTTCTTTCTTTTCCTGTAATACGCCGGGGTGGTTAAAATCTTCGGGTTCGTACACCGGCATATTGTTATCACCAAACAGGCTGCTTAAAAAGCCAAAGCGTTTTTTTCTTTTTTTGCTGCGCAGATGATCGAGCGATTTGGTTACGGTGATGCGGTATATCCAGGTAGATAAAAGCGATTCGCCTTTAAAATTTTGTATGGATCGGTACACCTGTATAAAAACTTCCTGGGCAATATCTTCGGCTTCGGTATGGTGTTGCAGTAAACCAAGCGCTGTATTGAATACTTTATCCTGAAATTGAGTCACCAATTCCTTAAATGCTGATTCCTCTCCATGGCGGAGGCCAAAAAGTAATTCCTGTTCAGTCAAAAGGTGATGCGCTTTGTGATTAGACGGTGGAAAATAGGAATTCCTTCGGAGATTTATACTATTTATTAAAGTTTTTTATAAATGTAGTTATAGCAGTATTAAAACTACCTGCTTCATTGAACATGAACTGGTGTTCGATGGGCACTACATAGATTGGGAAATCGCTCAACTCCTTTTCAAACTTTTGAAGCCTTACTGCATCTTTCTCTGTTGTAAGCACCAGTTTTTTGTCTGTTTTAATTTTTTTAAACTGCTGTCTTATATCCTGCAGATCGTTACTGTGAAAAATATGATGATCCGCATAGCGGATCATATCATAACTATCTGCATGTTTGTTCAGGTGTTCTTTTAAAGGCCTTGGATTTGCAATACCACATACCAACAGTATTCCATAATCTGGTTTAATATCAATTGCTGCTTTTGTAAAAAGATGATATGGTTTGCCGTAAACTATTTTGGTAAAAAAAACGGTCTGGTTTAATGTGGGATCAATTTCTGCAATGATGGCTTTCTTTTCTGCTTCTGAAAGATCGGCTTTGCATTTGGTTACAATAATAATATCGGCACGTTTACTGCTGCTCCTCACATCACGCAGGTCGCCGGCCGGCAAAATAAAATCACGGGTGTACAAATTTGAATAATCGGTAAGAATGATATTTAAACCGGCTTTTACCTGTCTGTGCTGAAAAGCATCGTCAAGGATGATCACTTCAGTTTCCGGTCTTTCGTGCAGTAGTTGAGGAATTGCTACTATTCTTTCTTCACCCACAGCAACAGCAACATCCGGAAACTTCTGGTGGAACTGCATGGGCTCGTCTCCTATCTCCAGCGCCGTTGTATCTTCATTAGCAATGGCAAATCCAACAGTTTTTCTTTTGTAACCACGGCTTAGTGTGGCCGCTTTAAAATCATTTTTTAAAAGACGGATCAGGTATTCCGTCATGGGTGTTTTGCCTGTACCGCCTGTGGCTAAATTGCCTACGCAAATAATGGGGAAATTAAATGTAGCCGATTTTAAAATGTTTTTATCGTACAGTTTATTACGCAGCCATATAATGGCACCGTATATCCAGGTGATTGGTAAGAGAAGATATCTGAAGCTTTTTAGTAGCAAGTTTAGATGTTTAGTGTTTAGAAGTTTAGAGGTTCGGAAGTCTGCCATTGTCAGTATTCACGTCTCACCACTCACGCCTCAGGCTGTATAAAGATAGAAAAGATCGTAGTTCCATAATTCCTTTCTGTTTTATAATTAGCAAACTTTTTATAATTATTGCGGGGCGTATGTTCCAACACAAACCAGCCCTTTGGTTTTAAAAGCTGTTTTTCAAATATTTTTAATGGCAGGTCGTCAATGGTTGCTAAAGCATAAGGCGGGCCTGCAAAAATAAAATCGTATTGTCCATGGGATCCTTCGGGTTGGTTGGTGGTTTCAATAAAACGAAACACATCACTCTTTACCACATTAAAATTTT
>JAOAUI010000156.1 GCA_030157685.1 Ferruginibacter sp.
GCAAGGAACAGCAACTGAAAGAACTCTACAATCAAATGGCATTTGATAATGATAAGGAAGCTATTACGGCTTTCTTTTCACTTACCAAAGATGACCGAAACGAAAAAATGAAAAGTTTCAGCAAAAGGTGGAAGGAAGAAAACCACCAGACTTTTGACGGCCTTTGGGAAAAAATGAAAAAAGAGATACTGGCAAAGCAGGAAAACTGACAATTCCTTAAACAGAAATTCAAATGTGAACTTTTTATTTTACCTTCATTGTGTAATTAATACACATTGCTATATGAGAAGGTTCTACTTAACACTTGCATTCATTTCTGTATTTTTTTCAACAAATGCCCAGCAGGTTTTTATGCAGGGCTGGTACTGGGATTATCCCAAAACAGCAAACGGTTTCAGCTGGGCCGATACACTGAGGCTTAAAGCTGCAAATCTCAAATCTTCAGGCATTACCCATGTTTGGTTTCCACCTCACAGTGTTGCAAGTTTTGGTACAAACAGTAATGGCTACGATCCCAAAGATCTTTTTATTGGAAATCAAACAACCGGTTTAGGCACACGCACAGCATTAAACAATATGCTTGCTGAATTTACTACACAGGGAATAGCTCCCGTTGCCGATATGGTTTATAATCATCGTGATGGAGGCAGTGCAGAAGTAAACCCGGCTGTTAAATCTTACATCACTAATTTTTACACGGCGGCTAAAGAGCCTTTTCCTTCAGACAGGTACAGGTGTATTTTGCCATTAGGTGGCGCAAGCGGCAATGGAGCCGGCGATTATTATTTTAAATTCAGTTCTAAAACAGGCGATAACCGGTTTAATAATTACACCTATAAAATTTATATGCAAACCAACACGGTTGGTTACCAGGGCCTGCCGGATTTGAATGAAGTGGAACCCAATGGCGGCGGCGATTGTGGGCAGGCTAATAATAATATTCTTCTAGGAAAAAATATGTTTGTAACAGTTGAAACCGGCGGAGGTTGCAATACAGATGAATTTCGGCTGCAAATAAATCCAGGTGATTTTAATCCTGCCGGTGATACCATTTTTATTTACATGAATAATACCGGTGGATATTCCGATCACCGCATTTATGGTATCTACAGTTCATCAAGGGCAACAGATATTGTGAATGATCTCTTGTATCAAACCTATACCAATTATAATTCGGTTGCCAGTGGAAGAGGGCAGATGAATTACGATTTCTTTAAACCGAATGATGCAAATGCCTCCACCACTTTTTTAAGTGGCGACTGGGATGGTATGTACTTCTTTTATGATTACGACCAGTTTCAGAAAAAGGCTGCCGATACCTTAATTGAATGGACCAAATGGAACTGGGATGAACTCGGGGTACGTGGTTTGCGTATGGATGCCGTAAAACATTTTACGCCTGCTTTTGTGGGACACCTGCTGGATAGTATGCATAGTTATGGCAAAGACCCCAGCATGGTTGTTGGCGAATGGTACAGCACCAATCCAGCAGAATTAAGCGGCTGGATAACCAGCGTGAAAGTGAATATGAGCCCGGCTGCGCAGGCTGCCATTGATCCCAAAATATTTGATTTTACCCTGCGTGAACAACTACGTCTGGCCTGCGATGACGGCGGATTTGATTGTCGCAATGTATTTAATAAAAGCCTGCACGATGCTGCATCTTTAAGCGGTTTTAATATTATTACTTTTATCAACAACCACGACTTCAGGGATGCATCAGGCTTCGCTTCACTGGTGCGTAATAATCCCAACCTGGCTTATGCTTATATTTTAACCAATAACCAGTTGGGCGTGCCTACGGTTTTTTATCCGGATTATTATGGCTACCCGGCGCCTGCAGGTGGTTTATACGGCTATCATCCTACCAACCTTCCGCCATATAAAACAGAGATTGATAAGTTGATGCTTGCCTTGAAATTATACATCAATGGTTCACCAACTGTTGACTACCTGAACCGTTTTGGAACACCTTACAGCAGCAATTTTATTCAGGGCTCATCAGATAGAGCATTGATATACCAGTTGCAGGGTTTTGCAGCCAATGGCAACAAGGACGTTATTGTGGCCATTAATTTTGGAAACACAACACTGAAGGTAGATCATGGAATTAATACAAGGGGAGGAGCTATTACAACAGGAACCAGGTTTACCGATATACTGGCACGCTCTGCTTTTCCATACCAGCTGGTGAGTGGCAGCAACCAGGTGTATATTGAATTACCCCCGCATAGTTACTCGGTTTGGGTGCAGGGAAATGTGTTTACTTTACCCTTGTCGCTATTGTCTTTTAAAGGTAAGGAGCTTGCCGGCAATACCGAACTTGAGTGGAAAGTAAGCAATGAAACAGGCGTTTTAAAATACAATGTGGAAAGATCTGTTAACCAAACAGATTTTAGCTCAATAGGAAATGTACCTGCTTTAAACAATACAGATATTACATCTACCTACCGGTTTACCGATAAAAAATTGCCAGCTTCAGAATATTTATTTTACCGCCTGAAAATCATTGATAAGAACGGCGATGAAAAATACAGCGATATTGTTAAGATAAAAAGAAACAGTATCGGCTTTGATGCCTTCGTATCGCCCAATCCTGCGCCTGTAGGTAATATACAGTTAACCATCAATTCTTCAGTTTCACAAAAAATAACCATCACTATTTTTAATGCGGCTGGTCAGCAGGTGTATTCAGAGCAGCAAAAGATCAGTGCAGGCACCAACAGGCGGACTTTATCTGTTAAATCATTAGCTGCCGGAACTTATATACTTTCTGTACAGGATGGTGAAAAAGAGATAAGGAAAAGCTTTGTGATTAAGTAAAATTTCAGCGGCTTATTTAAGGCTGAAATTATTAAGTCAATACCGTATTTTTGTCGCCCCCGATGAATCGGGAAAAACTATGGCAAAAGCAACTGCTGAAACTCCATTAATGCAACAACACAATGCCATCAAGGCCAGGTACCCTGATGCTATACTGCTGTTTCGGGTGGGCGATTTTTACGAAACCTTCGGGCAGGATGCCATCACCACCGCAGCAGTTTTGGGTATTACGCTTACCAAACGCAATAATGGAAATCCCGATGCATCTGAATTGGCGGGCTTTCCGCATCATGCATTAGATACTTATTTACACAAATTGGTTAAAGCCGGTTACCGGGTTGCCATTTGCGACCAGTTGGAAGATCCCAAACAGGCCAAAGGAATAGTAAAGCGTGGTGTTACAGAACTGGTTACACCAGGCGTTGCCACCAGCGATAAATTACTGGAGCACAACAGCAATAATTTTTTAGCGGCACTGCATTTTGAAAATGATAAGATTGGAATTGCATTCTTAGACATCAGCACCGGCGAATTTTTTGTTGCCGAAGGCGATAAGGAATATGCCGATAAATTATTACAGAGTTTAAAACCTGCCGAAGTAATTTTTCAGCGCAGCCAGCAAAAATATTTTAAAGAGAATTTCGGTACCAGATTCTTTACCTACACTTTAGAAGAATGGATATTTGCCGAAGCGTATGCCACAGAAAGTTTGTTAAAACATTTTGGTACACATAGCTTAAAAGGTTTTGGTATTGAAAGCCAGCAGTTGGGTATTGTTGCTGCAGGTGCCATACTGCACTATTTAAAAGATACCGAACATCCCAACCTGGGGCATATTACTTCTATA
Organism: Ferruginibacter sp.; assembly: GCA_030157685.1. Classification (GTDB taxonomy): domain Bacteria; phylum Bacteroidota; class Bacteroidia; order Chitinophagales; family Chitinophagaceae; genus Ferruginibacter. Next base: position 3,671 of record JAOAUI010000156.1, read on the forward strand.
CAAAGAATTGACAGGGAAGATCATCTGTGGATGGATCGTTTTACCATACGCAACTTGGAATTATTTGGAGGGGCCGAAGGCAGCAATACTTTATTGAAAGTTTTGGATAATACCGTTTCGGCCATGGGAGCCAGGTTGCTAAAACGCTGGATGGTGCTGCCACTGAACAATATTGTAAAAATTAATGAGCGGCTGAATACAGTTGAGTATTTAATTAAAGAAGTTGATCTTCGGAATAAAATAACACAATACATTAAGCAGGCCGGTGATGTAGAAAGGTTGGTGAGTAAGGTGCCTTTGAAAAAAGTAAACCCGAGAGAGGTTTTACAAATTGCAAAGGGATTGCAGCAAACCGCGTTGATAAAAGAGATCTGCGAATCTTCCTCAAACGAATATTTAAAAAGGCTGGGCGATTCACTCAACCCATGCAAATATATTTTAGATAAGATAGTAAAGGAACTGAATGAAAATCCTCCGGTAGCTGCATCAAAAGGAAATGTAATTGCGGCCGGTATTAATGAAGAATTGGATGCCCTGCGTAAGATTGCCAGCGGAGGTAAAGACTATTTAGTTGAAATTCAGCAAAGAGAAGCATTGGCAACCGGTATATCTTCTTTAAAAATAAGTTTCAACAATGTGTTTGGTTATTATTTGGAAGTAACCCATGCACACAAAACCAAAGTGCCCGAGAACTGGATTCGTAAACAAACGCTTGTAAATGCAGAGCGTTATATCACACCAGAGTTAAAGGAATACGAAGAAAAAATTGTTGGGGCCGAGGATAAGATACTTGCCATTGAAATGCAACTCTTTGAAGAATTGCTGAATGAACTGCAGGATTATATTGCCCCCATGCAGGTTAATGGGCACGTGATGGCTGTGCTTGATTGTTTATGTTGCTTTGCAAACAATGCACTGCAATTCAAATACAAAAAACCAGTACTGCAGGATGATTTTATACTGGATATAAAAGACAGTCGCCACCCGGTAATTGAGCGTAATTTACCCGTTGGTGAACCTTATATTGCCAATGATATTTACCTGGATCCTTCATCGCAACAGATCATTATTTTAACCGGGCCCAACATGAGTGGTAAGAGTGCCATCCTGCGCCAGACCGCATTGATAACACTGATGGCGCACATGGGAAGTTTTGTACCGGCAAGCGATGCAAAAATTCCACTCACAGATAAAATATTTACAAGAGTTGGCGCCAGCGATAATTTAAGCGGTGGCGAAAGTACTTTTATGGTAGAGATGAATGAAACGGCCAGCATCATCAACAATCTTACCAAACGCAGTTTGATATTGCTTGATGAAATTGGAAGAGGCACATCAACTTACGATGGTATCAGCATTGCCTGGAGCATTGCAGAATTTTTGCACAACTCCGTTCATCAGCCCAAAACATTATTTGCCACGCATTACCACGAGTTGAATGAGCTGGAGAATAAATTTGCAGGCATCAAAAACTTTCATGTTACCAATAAGGAAGTTGGCAATAAAATAATCTTCCTGCGCAAACTGGCACCGGGCGGCAGTGTACACAGTTTTGGTATTCATGTGGCACGTATGGCCGGTATGCCGCCGCAATTGATAGACCGTGCCAATGAAATTTTAAAACAACTGGAAGACAGCAGGGAAGGAG
>JAOAUI010000157.1 GCA_030157685.1 Ferruginibacter sp.
GCACATCTACCCAGCCGCAAATACAGCACTGCAATATATTATTATTAATCAGGTTGCTTACATATTGTTCCATAAAACCTGCATCAAACGCTTCGGTAATAAAAAAGGCATTCTCGCCCTTAAAATGATGCCTGATGGAGATTTCGCCAATTACAATATTGGGTAATGTGTAAACAAACTGGGCCGGACTGGCAATGGTTTTGGTGGTTTCGTAGTATTTAATGTCGGTATCCAGGCTCGAATTGGCATTGGACAGAACTATTCCAATATCTTCCGGCTTATATTTTTCCTTATCAAAACTATCTTTTAATAAAACTTCATTGGCCAGCCACCCCAGTTTACTCAGGTTATCCATTTTATGAAACTTGGGATATTGCAATTCAAAATGGCGGTAAACTGCTACCAGGAATTCAGGCAGTTCAAATACTTTTTCTTTAAACACCGGCAGCCCGTTTTTATAAACAATATTATTGTTGATAATGCAGCTTGCCGTAATATAATTTTCTGTTTTCAATATGTATGATATCCTGCTTCACCAACACAATACATGTCAGATTATTTTATTTAAACACTAAGTGCATCCCTTAATTTAATAAGTTTTGCCAGTTTGATTAAGGCGGTTGAATGATCTTTAACGTAAGGGTTATTGGTATCCCATACATAACCGGCCAATACAGAGCATATCATACTTTTAATATCGGCTACCTGGTTATCGGCAAAGAAAATAGTGTCAAGCGTTCCCTCGTACCAGGCCATTACATAAGTACGGAATGTGTTAACACCCTGCATCATCACTTCGGTATATTCATTTTCCCAGTCAACACTTTCTCCATTAAGTTTTTTAATGACCAGGTGTGCTGCTATTTGGCTTGAAACCGTTGCCAGCGTTACACCAGAAGAAAAAACAGGATCCAGGAATTCTGTTACATTACCTGTTAGTACAAAACCTTCACCATAAAATTTAGATGTACTTACCGAATAAGATTCCAGTGTTCTTGGATCAAAAATAAACTCAACGTCTTTCATCCTTTCGGCCAGGTAAGGTTCGGTTGCCAATAAGGCCCTCAGCTGTTCTTCCGGTGTGCCACCTTCGGTTGATTTAAAGAATTCCGGTTCGCCCACAAAACCTACCGAAGTGTTTCCGTTTGAAAAAGGTATTACCCAAATCCATATCCCTTTTTTATGTACAATGATGGTAATGCGGTTTGGCTCATCATCCATGGTACGTTTGGTATCTACTACATGGGTAAAAAATGCTTTTCTTGGCGGCAGATTTGATGGCCTGTCCATATTAAACAAACGCGGAATTACGCGTCCGTATCCACTGCCATCAACAATAAATCTTGCTTCAATCTGCGATTTGTTACCATTAATATCTTCAACCGTTGTTACAGAGTCTGTTCCGTTAAATTCAATGCCGGTAACAGTTGTTTCATAACTAACCGGTATGTCCATTTTTTCACAACAATCTGCCAGGGTCTTATCAAACTCGCCACGGGGCACCTGCCAGGTCCAGCTCCAGCCGGGTGTAAACTGATCGGCAAAAAAGTAATCGCAAACCTTGCCGTTTTTTACAAACTTGGCTCCAAATTTTTCCTGGAAACCTTTTGCCTTTACTGCATCCAAAAATCCCGCTTCTTCCAATGCTTCCATACAACGGGGCAACAGGCTTTCGCCAATTACAAAGCGGGGAAACTTCATTTTCTCCACTATCCTTACTGAAAATCCTGCCTTCTTAATTATAGAAGCAGCAACGGTTCCTGCGGGGCCGGCACCAATAACCAGCACATCTGTTTTATCTGTTTTCATAATTTTTATTTTCTTTTCTTACATTTTAATAGCGTCTGGCTTAATCCAATATTATCTGTTTGTTCAACAATCTCAAGTCCTGCTTGTTCAATACATTTAATAAATGTTTCGGCACTGTACATCTGGCTGTTGCCATTTGCCATTACGGTAAAGTAAACAGAAAGTTGCTGTAAACAAAATGCCCCAACCTCAAATTTCTGTCGGTCCCAAAATGGTTCCATAATAATTATCTGGCCGTTTTCATCCAGCGCATCTGAACATCTTTTTAAAATAGATACAATTTCAGCTTCAGAAAAACAATCCAGGAACTGGCTCATCCAGATAGTATCAAATCCGCCGGGAATTTTTGTTTGTTCATCAAGGATGTTTACCGGTAAAAAAGAAACCCTTTCATCCAACCCCATTTCTTCAATTCTTTTTCTTGCCACGTTCAACTGCCCTGGTAAATCCATAATGGTAATATGCACATCCGGCGAAAATTTTGATGACGCAATGGCCCATTTGCCGGTGTTACCACCAATATCCAGTATTTTTTTTGTTTTTTCATTGTAAACCAATGGCAACACCAGTGGAAAAGCATCGTCAGAAAAAAAGTGATCATAATCAAACCAGCTTTTCTGTACATGCTGAGGCAATTGAGATAATCCTTCATAAATCGTGTTCCATTCACCAAAATGTTTCAACCCAACAGGTTTACCGGTTTGTATGCTTTCTTCCAGATGAAAAAACCCCTGGTAGTTTACATCATGTACAAAATCCATATTGGTGATGGTTAACGGGTCGTTCAAAATAAAATGACCGGTTTTACCAAGTGTATATTTTTTATCATTTACCAACACCAACCCAAGGCCCAGTCCAGATTCCAGCAAAACCCGTACACCGTAAACTGATAGTTTTACTTTTTCTGAAAGCTCTTCATTGGTTAATCCTTTTGAACCGCTGTCTTCAATTGCTTTTAAAATACCCGAACTCCTGAGCACTCTGGCCACCTGAAAAATTACCGGACCATGGGCAATCCATTGCGCTGCTTCTTTTGCTTCGAATGCTGATTTTTTATCCCTGGAAAAAAATTTCATACTTTTTAAATGCGTTTTTTGGTTTTTGATTTATTGTTTACTGAAAACCATCGCCGCATTACAGCCTCCAAACCCCGATGCTGTTTTTAAAAAATGTGCTGCTGTTGATTTGTATAATGATGAACATACATTTACCCTTTGACTAACCCCGGAATTTTCAAAACCCCTTGTTGGCAGCACCAGGTTTTCTTTTAAAGATTGAATGGAAATGATGGATTCAATTATTCCGGCAGCACCCAGTGTATGGCCGTAATAACCTTTTAAACTGTTTACAGGCGCATCCTGCAGGCCCGATAAACCAATTGCTTTTGCTTCCATCTCATCATTAAAAATGGTGGCTGTGCCATGTGCCGAAATAAAACCAATATCTTTTGCCGCAATGCCGGAAGCTTGCAATGCTTTATTTATTGCCAGGCTTAATTCTTCGCCGGTACGGGATGGGCCGCTGATATGATTGGCATCGTTACTTACCGAACCGCCGCTTACTTTTACGCCGCATGAATTTTCTTTGTTAGAAGTAAGAATTACAGTTCCTGCACCCTCACCCAGGTTGATACCGTCTCTTGCTGCATCAAATGGTTTACAGGGCAACTGGCTTACCGCCTGAAAAGACTGAAAGCCCGACAAAACAAATTTGCTGATTACATCTGCACCGGCAACAACTGCGTGTTCATACTGGCCCGATTGTATAAGCCGCATACCGGTTAATATAGCCAGCATGCCCGATATACAGGCATTTGAAATGATGATGGGGTGATTTACAAATTGAAAATGATCAGCCACCAGCCTGGCAGATGTATTGAGTGAAATTCTTTTGTTTAATGAACCGGATGCTTCTTCAGTTTCCAGTAAACTGATATTTCCTTTTGTAGATGAAATAATGAGTACTGTTTTTTTATCCGAAGGATCAACATTGGTTTTTGTCAATGCATCGCTTATAGATGTGATGAGCAGGTTTTCGAATTTTGTATATTTTTTTTGCTGCTCATTTTTGGCGAAGCTCCCATCGGCAAACAATGCAGCCTGGAATGGCAGTTGAGACATGCTGCCATCATGATGCAGTTTAACACCCGACACATTTTGTTTAAGCTGCAAAAAATTTTCGGCAGTTGTTAAACCAATTGGTGATACAATATTATCTGAACTAACAAAAATTTCTGTCATAGTTTTTACTGTTAACACTGGTCATGCTTTTTTTTCCACGCTTCAAAAAAAGGCGGATTAGACAGTTGCAGCACTGAATCTTCTTTACTTAAAAAAACCTGAACAGAAGAACCTGTTGCAACCAACTCTCCGCTGGCTGCATTAAAAAGCCGGTAGGTAAATTTTAATTTTGCGGCTTCTGTTGGTATAAATTTCGTTTCAACAATTACCCGGTCTCCGTATCGAAGAGAGCGTTTAAAATCGCATTGCACACTAACCACCGGTATTACAAATCCAAGCTTATATACTTCCAGGTAACCAAGCTCGTGCATGTTTCCAAAAGCTTCACGCCCGTCTTCAAAATAACGTATATAATGCCCATGCCAGACAATTCCCAACGGATCTGCTTCATTAAAACGAACCAATACTTCTGTTCTGCTGCTCAATACTGTTTTCATAGTTATTTATAATCAGCCGCCGTATTTATTCTTCCAGCTCTTGTAAGCTTTCTTATCAATTTCTACAAGGCTTTTTTTAATGATAGAAACCCAGAAATTGCGGAAACCAAAACCGGCAGCTTCCTGTTCCATGCGCTCAGTCATCAGCACTTTTTTTGTTTTCATGTCAATCAAAGTTACCCATACGGAGCCGTAACTTTCTTCCTGTTTTGTTTTCTTACCCTCCTGAATTTTCTCACCTTTTTTCATCCCCTCCATTATAAATACCAACCCAATACCTTCTTTACCTTTTAAATCAAGTGCTTTCACGCAACCTGCTATATCTGTTTCTGATAAACGGTTAAAATCTGCCTCACTGGATGACATAATATCTTCTGCTTTGATCTTGGCATTTCTTTCAGTTACCGCAACGATATCTGAACTAACACCACCAGACCTGCTGAATGCACCGGCAATATTATAGTTCTTGCCCATTTCCATTACTACCACATCGTTCATGCTATTGTAAAGGCGGCTCTGTATGTCAGAAGCGTTGCCTTCCGGATTATTGATAAGTTTGTTCTTGGTATAATCAATACCCAGGTAAGTTAATGGTGTTGATGTGTTGCTGAAAAACTCTTGTATGGTTTGTGAAAAAGTTTGGGTGCTGCTGCCAAAAAATAATACAAAGGCAAACAACCAGCTTAATTTTTGTGTGCGTTTCATAATCAGGAATTTTTATGTTGATTAATAAATATTTTCATTTTGCATTGGGCAATCAACTGCCCGTTGCAGGTAATTTTTCCGGATATTAATGTTACATCAAAAATCTGATTTTCTGTGGTAA
>JAOAUI010000158.1 GCA_030157685.1 Ferruginibacter sp.
TCAAGCTGCAGTTCCATTTTTTCCCATGCCTTATCATTATAAGCCGGGTGATGGTTATTTGCTGCTTCCCTGATTATATGGTCCATTTCTTCATCCAACATTTTTTATATCTGCTGTTTTATTTTGGGTAAATATTATTTTCTGCAATTGCTTTCTTGCTTTTGCCAGGTTCGATTTAGATGTACCGACAGCTATGCCCAGTTGTTCGGCTATTTCCTCATGACTAAACCCTTCAATTATAAAAAGATTCAATACTGTTCTGTATGCCGGTGAAAGATCCTGGATAGATCTGATGATCTCGTCGTAAGAGATTTTTTCCAATGCACTTTCCTGGGCTGTGTATGTATTTAGTGAAGATATATTTAATTCACCTACCACCTTGTGTTTTACATTTTTCCTGAAATGGTCTATGGCTGTGCAAACCATAATTTTTCTCAACCATCCCTTAAAAGAATTCATTTCATTGCTGTAAGATGGCTTGAAACGGTGGATTTCTTTAAATATTTTGAGGAAGCCGTCGTTTAAAATTTCTATCGCATCTTCTTCATTGGCGGCATAACAGTCGCATATAGCCATAGCATATCCAAAGAAAGAGTTATATATTTTTTTCTGACTCTCTCTTTCATTCAGGGCACATCCCCCGATATACAAGGTTAATTCTTCTGAAGAAAGCAAAATATCTTTTTTATTAAATCGTAATAAAGGCCGGTATGGTTGCCTGCGCCAAATGTAGTGACTTTTCAGAAATTTATACCGCTGGTGACTAATTTCAACACTTACAAGCTGTTAGAAAATTGAAAAAGCAATTAGTGGAGCATTTTGTTTAATGGTATGGAGTTCACCTAAAAAAAAATCCTGCACTTGCAGGATTTAATTTGTGGAGAGTATCGGGGTCGAACCGACGACCTCTTGCATGCCATGCAAGCGCTCTAGCCAACTGAGCTAACCCCCCATTATTTTATTTAAGAACTTTTGCCGACGACCTTCCCGAATGCTTTCGGGACGCTCTAGCCAACTGAGCTAACCCCAAAAGGAGTGCAAATATACTTGCACCAGTCTACCCTTCAAAATCAAATTTTAATCCTGCTTATTGGCAGGAGATGTTGGATTGTTATTACCTGCAGGATTCGTTTTATTCGTACCGGATTCAATAGCTTTCATTGCCTGTAGGTTTTGCTTTGCCAGTACAAAATTACTATCGAGTGCCAGTGCTTTTTCAAAATACATTTTTGCTTCCGTTTTTTTATCAAGGTCATATAAGGCTAAGCCGGTAACATTATAAATACCTGCCTTCAAATAAGTACGGCCCATCTGTTCACCGGCATTATAGGTCATGGTAAAATCTGGTTTAAATTCCAGTTTTTCTGTACTGGCAGATGTGGCTAAACATTCTGCCAAACGCTTAATACCATATTGCAGTTCCATTAAAGTATAGGCATGGTAAGGGCTTTTTGTTTTGGTATACAATTTTTCATAAAGCCCAATTGATTCTTTAGGCTGGTTTAGTTTATCCAGGCAAATGGCTTTCATTTCCATCAGGGTAAGATCTTCAGGTTTTACTTTCAGCCTTTTATCTGCCCAATAATAACATTGAACATATGAATTCTGCTGCAGGTAAAGCATAGCCAAAGTATCTTCATAAACAGAGTTAGCACCCTGATCTGCCACATAATAACTTAAGGCAGCAATACCTGTGCTTAAATCGCCACTGGCAGCAGATTGCCTGAATACTTTAATATGTTGATTAGTGGAAGCCGCGGGTGTGGCTTTACTGCCTTGTGCAAGGCAATTAGCAGATAAAAAGGAAACCAGGGATACAAAGATTATCTTCTTCATGTTACTTTCGTTTTTCTTAAATTGATTAAAAAAACCGGAATACAATTCCGGTTTCACTACAAATATCCGGTAAAAGTTTAATCTCCCCAAATTTCTTCTTTGCCTTCCAGCCAGGATTTTACCAAGGTGGTTGTTACTGATTTTGGCCTTTCCAGCGGAAAGCCCAGGGCCCTGTCCCAGCAAAGGCTTGCCAGTACGCCCAATGATCGGGAAACACCAAATAAAACGGTGTAAAATTCATATTCTACCATACCGTAATGTACCAACAGGGCACCACTATGTGCATCTACATTGGGCCATGGATTTTTTATTTTTGCTATCGAGCCTAAAACCGGCGGTACAGCCTCATAAATATTCCATACTGTTTGTACTAATGGATCATCGGGCATATGTTTTTTACCAAACTCCATTTGAGCGGTAAATCGCGGATCTGTTTGTCTTAAAACGGCATGGCCATAACCAGGTACCACTTTCCCTTCACTCAGGGTTTTTTTAACATACTCTTCAATCTGTTCTTTCGATGGTATATCTGCGCCAATTTCTTCTCTCAATTCATAAATCCATTTTATTACTTCCTGGTTAGCCAATCCGTGTAAAGGCCCGGCCAGCCCGTTCATACCGGCGGCAAAACATAAATACGGATCGCTTAATGCAGAACCTACCAGGTGTGTGGTATGTGCCGAAACATTACCTCCTTCGTGATCGGCATGTATGGTCATGTACAGGCGCATCAATTCATGAAATCCTTCATCTTCATAACCCATCATGTGGGCAAAATTTCCCGACCAGTCCAGTAAGCCATTGGGTTGAATATGTTCTCCATTTTTATATTTACGGCGGTAGATGTAAGCTGCAATGCGTGGCAGGCGGGCTATCAGGTCCATGGTATCATCAAACACGGCTTCCCAATAATCTTTTTTGCTCATGCCTTTTGCATATCGTTTTGCAAACTGGCTTTCTGTTTGCAGGCTCATAATGGCAACTACAAACTGTGTCATCGGATGTGTACTTACCGGTAATGCTTCAATAGTTGCAAATACATGATTGGGTACATGGCTGCGGCGCTGCCAAACACTGCTGAGATGATGTGCATCTTCATCTGATGGTAATGATCCTACCAGCATCAGGTAGAACAAACCTTCCGGTAAAGGTTCTGTACCTCCGTGTGCTTTGGGTAGTTTTTCTCTTAACTCAGGAATTGAATATCCACGAAAACGTATCCCATCCTGCGCATCCAGTAATGAAGTTTCGGAAACTATTGCGGTAATTCCACGCATTCCCTGGTATATCTGGCTTAATGTTACTTCGCCAATTACTTTTTCGCCGTGTTCTTTTATCAAGCCTTTAATTTCAGCAGCTACAATATCTGCCTGCTCTTTAAACCTGTCTTTTATAATACCCATAAAATTATTTATTACTGATGAATGAAATTTTAAACCTGGTAAAATTTGATTGATGAGTTTCTGTTGAATCCTTAAACAAAATCATAAAGCAATCCGCATTTAAGGAGGCTTAAAATTACGATGCTGTTGCGTTTAAAACAAAAGTTTTAGCAGAAAGTTTAGATAAACAAAACCTTCTTCCAATTTTTACTTGGGGGCTTTCTTATAAAGGTAAAATGCAAGTATGCCGAAAATGACATTGGGAGTCCAGGCGGCAATAAAAGGGGTAAAACTTCCTTTGGTGGCAAACACCAGCGAGAACCGGCTAAACAGAATATACAGCACACTGATGATTACACCTATTGCCAGGTGAAGGCCGCTGCCACCCCTAATTTTACGGGATGCCAACACAGCACCGATTATCGTAAGAATGAGCACCGAAACCGGAATGGCATCCCGGTTATAGCGTTCAACTAAAAGCGTGCTGAGCATTTCGGAACCACGCAATCTTTCCAGTTTTATAAATTCATCCAGTTCGGGTGTAGGCATCTGATCCTTCAGGTACTCGTCTTTACGCAGGTCTCGTGGTTTAAAATTATAACTGACCATCATTTCATTCGACCTGATAACCCTTTCAGAAATACTGTCCAGTTTTCTTTCCACAGCATTAACGAGTTTCCATTTGGTTTTTGTACTATCCCAGTTAAACTGCTCTGAGCGAAGATTATAAACCAGTTTATTTTTTTGGAACCGCTGCATAAAAAACCCTGTGCCCGATTTTGAAATGGTGTCATAATCCCTGATTCCTACATAACTGTTTGAATCAAGTTTAAAATAAAGATTTCTTTTACGGTTGGTATTATTGTTATTGGGTGCGCCCTGGCTGTCAATATACTTTATTTCAAAATTGGCCCATTTAAGATTTGCCTTTGGCACCACATATTGATAACCTATCCATAAAATAGCTGATAAAAAAACACCCCCAACAACATACGGCAGTAATAACCTGCGATAACTGACGCCGCTGCTGAGAATGGCAATGATTTCTGACCTGCCCGCCATTTTACTTGTGAAGAAAATTACCGAAATAAAAACAAACAGTGGAAAAAGCATGGCATCTATACGGGGTATAAAGCCAAAATAATAATCCGTAATAATTCGTGAGATCGGGAGTTTAGATTTTACAAAATTGTCGGTTTTTTCGCTGATATCAACAACAACAACTATAGCAGTAAATAATATCAGGCAAAAGAAAAATGTAGTAAGATATTTTACCAGTATGTAGCGGTCAATTTTTTTCATACACTGAAGTAGAAGCAAAAGTAACTGAAAAACACGTTTAAAACGTTGAAGGGTTTCACCATTCAAAGGTTTAACGAACAATTAAACCATGAAGCAATTTAAACCATTGATGCAATCGCCTTCGCTGCTATCCACCCGGTAGTCCAAGCATTTTGAAAATTATATCCACCGGTAATGCCATCTACATTTATTATTTCGCCGGCAAAAAATAAACCTGCGTGTTTTTTGCTTTGCATGCTATTAAAATCAATTTCATTTAATTCAATGCCACCGGCAGTAACAAATTCTTCTTTAAAAGTAGTTTTTCCTTTCACAGCAAATTCCTGTGTACACAAATTTTTAATCAGTTTATTTTGTTCTTTGGCAGGAAGATCGGCCCAGCGCAAATCCGGATGAATTCCTGACTGAACCAACAGGTATTCCCATAACCGGTTGGGTAATGCAAAGGGATTCCGGTTAATTATTTTTTGAGCCGCCAGTTCAAACCTCACCTGCCGTATTTTATCACGTAAACTGTTTTCATTAAAATCAGGTATCCAGTTTACCAAAATTGAAAATGCATAATCAGCTTTTGCCAGTTCCCTTGCACCCCAGGCCGAAAGTTTTAATACAGCAGGCCCGCTCATTCCCCAATGCGTAATCAACAGTGGACCGCTTTCTGAAAGTTTTGTACCCACAATTTTAACAACTGCATTTTCTACCACTACTCCCATTAATGCCGTAATGGAATTACCGGGCATATTAAAAGTAAACAGCGAAGGAA
>JAOAUI010000159.1 GCA_030157685.1 Ferruginibacter sp.
TTAAAATAAATGAGGATGGAGCAAAGTTGATTTTTACACCATCAGTAAATGTTTGCACCCTTGCATTTAACTGGGCATCGCTGAAGGTTTTACTGGCACTGGTTGATAACTGGATATTTGAAATATCGTTACTGGAACTTAGTATGAATTTTGTGTTGGGAAAATGCAGGCTATCTGATAAAGAAAAATCTCTTACAGATACAACAGTATTCAAACTGTCGCGGTTTCCTTTGCCCGATAACTCAATACTTTCAAAACTTTTGCCATCATAACTGAACTGCGGTACCGATGCATTGATGTTGAATTCATTTTGTGCAAGCCTGAGGTTGCCCGAAAAAACAGCATTATCAAAACCACTTAATCGCTTTTCAAACAACTGCACATAATTATTAACCTCTCTTGTTTTTATCAGAAAAGAAAAATCCTGATCGCCAATATCGTAACCGGGGTCTTTAAAGTAGGAAGGATAGTAGCGGTTAAGAAAAACGCTGAAAGCATCGGGCAGTTCCAGTATTTTAAACCGGCCGGTAATATTACCTTCCACCTCATTGCTTTGAACAGAGAGTATTTTTCTGCCACTGTCCATAAATGAATTCAGGTTAAGATAATCGAAAGATAACTGTGTAGTGTCATGCAACAGCGTAGCGTTATACATTTTTGCGGTTCCCAAAAAGTTATCAATATTGTTTCCTTTAAAATCAAGATTTAAAATGCCTGATAAGGTGAAGGCTCCCTGCGTTATTCTGAGTTGTTGCAGGTTTGCTCTTTGCAGATCGGCAGTAAAATTAAATCTGGTACTGTCTCCCAATAAATTCACAGAACCATTCAGGTTAACAATCTTTAAATTGGGGTCATCAATATCTACCTGGCCGGTAAAAAGGGTCTTTACAAATTTTCCGTTCAGGGTTATGTTTTGATAGTTGTAGCCCGAAAAAGCAACGTGCTGTATTTTTCCGTCAAAGTCCACATTAAGGGTGTTTGTAGTAAAGCCCGAGCCTTTAACCTTCCCATTTAATGCAATATTTCCCAGTTGCCTGTTATTGATGAGTTTGCCCAGGTCAAATCCGCCGGAAGAAATTTTACCCGAATAAGAAGGTACTTTGCCGGTTGGCAGTTTCATATTTAAATCGGCGTTTAAATTACCAAGAGCTGTATTGATATCGCCATAAGCCACAAAGTCATTTATAAAACCTGTAAAGCTTCCTTTAAAACGGATGTTGCCCAAACTGTATAGCTGGCTTAAGCCGGCACCTTTTAAAGAAGGAACAACCGCAACCATATCTTTATAATTTGTTTGCGAGCCTGTTGATTTAAAATTGATGAACGTGTTCTTTATATCAGGCAGGCCTTTTAAAGTAATATCGCCGTTAATAATGCTGTTATCAGTTTTTAAAGTAAACCTGCTGGCGGCAAGATTATCTATGGTTCCTTTTGCATTACCATTAAAATAAATGAGCCGTTTCCAGGTTTTAAGCGTGGGGGCAAAATACGCAATATCATCACTGTGTATTTTGCTGTTATCAAAATATCCTTCCAGTTTAACACTGTGTAAAAAATCGCTCATGTCGGCATTAAAATTTTCGTACCGCATAGCATAATAATTTCCAATCCTGCTTTTATCTGTTATAATGTCCAGGTTTTTAAACTCCATTACATCGGGTGTCATTTTTAATGCAGCAACCATTTGCTTTACTTCAAATCCGCTTTTTTCACGGGTGGCTAAATCTACATTTGCCGATACCGTATCTTTTGCAAAAAGGATATTGCTGAGTTTGCCATTGATGGATGAGAAGCGGATGTGCTGTCCGTCAAAACGATCGGTATAAGCAGCACGCTCTGTTTCTTTTTCATTGATAAAAGTCCCATCTTTTAAAAGTACTTCAGCAACACTAAGCTGCCACCCATCGGGGTTCCATTGCAATTGCCCCGGTGTGATGATTTTTGTTTTTATTGCGCCTGGTAGTTTAATACCAGGTTTTTTGCCGGTGTAATCATACAAACCAAAAACAGGGCTCTCAACATCAATCTGTTTAATGGCTATGATCTTTTTGTTAAGATCAATTTCATCTGTAACCAAATACATTTTTTTTACCGAACCTTTCATATCCTGCCCAATCCATCCATCAACCCGGTTAAACACAATATTTTTCAGGTCAAGAATTTTCAGATCAAGCTGTAAATTATTTTTATTGTTGCTTTTTGTTTTGGGGGCTGTAAAATAATCTATGAGAAACTGGTAGTTCCATACCGAATCGGTACGGTTCATATTTATAAGGGCGTTGGAGAGGCCAATATAATTCAGCACCGGTTTATCTTTAAAGAAAAACCAATCGGAAATATTTACTTTTAAAGTGCCGGCATACAGGAGGGTATCTTTTTTCCGGTCTTCAATCAAAACACCTTCAACCAGCATCTTGTTGAACAAACTGAATTGAACATGCTTTACTTCTACTTTTGTTTTTAATTCATTTGATAAGGTTCGGGAAACTTTTGTAACCAGCCAGTTTTGCACACCGGGTGTTTGCAATAACCCCCAGGTTGACAGAATAAGCAGGAAAAAGATGAGGAAAAAACTAACCTTATATTTTATCTTTTTAAACAGGATACCCCACGCCAGGGCCCATACCAGCAGCGAAACAACAAACAGAATTTTGGAAACAGGCAATACGAATATAAAGATGGCGGCAAGCGCCACCCAAAATAGCAGGATGAGCAAAAACCATTTTAATATGTTAAAGAATTTGTGCAGAGTTAAATATTAGGTGTAAAAATAGCTATTCGCCTTTGTAAAGGCAAATACAGTACCAAACTTTAAATTAATTTTACAGGTAGAAATCAGCGGCAATCAGGGCTTTGAATGCATTTGCTGATTAAACTGATTGGAATGCCCCTTCGCAATGG
Organism: Ferruginibacter sp.; assembly: GCA_030157685.1. GTDB lineage: Bacteria > Bacteroidota > Bacteroidia > Chitinophagales > Chitinophagaceae > Ferruginibacter. Next base: position 2,902 of record JAOAUI010000159.1, read on the forward strand.
AGAGGTTTTGCCAATCTTCATTTTTGATAACCTTGGCCAGGAAAATGATTTGCCCCACATGATAGGGATAATGCGCCATTTGCCGGTTGATGGCATCTATCACCAATAAGCCTTCGCTGCGTATATAAATTGTTTTAAGCAGGTCGTCTTCGGTTAATGAGTTCAGGCTGTTAAACAGGCAATCCCAGCCTTTTTGCCAAAACTCAATCAATTGTTGTTTTGATAAATTTTGTTCTTCAAATTCAGTATCCCGGTTGCGCCAGTCTTTTTCACCATCGGTGGTTAAAAAACCGGTCCAGCGGCTAAGCATGTTACCGGCTGTATGCTGAATAATAAGGGCGATGCTGTTGCTTTCGGTATTGGGCGTAAAATGAAAATCTTCGTCTTTGAGTTGAGCAAAGGTTTTATCGCCCAGTTCTTTGTAGTAACCCAGTCTTTTAATGGCACTATTTAAAAATTCTATTCCTAAGCTCATGTCTGATTTTTAACTTTTTGTTTTTTACGTTCTCAGTATCCTCTTGCATCATCATCACCTCTCTTATCACCAACGGCAATGATAGTTCTGTTTGGGGCCGAAGGATTTTTAATTTGAATGATCTCTAACCTGCTCCAGGCGCCTCTTGGTTTAAGGGTATATCCCATTGCTTCCAGTTGTTTTTTTACATCTTCCGGAAAATCTTTTTCAACCGAAACCCAATCGGGCAGCCACTGGTGATGAAACATGGGACTGTTAATGGCATCATTGGGTGTCATGTTAAATTCCAGCACATTTACCAATGCCTGGAAAACGCTGGTTGGTATAGTAGTGCCGCCAGGTGTGCCAACTACCAGGTAAGGTGAGCCGTCTTTTAAAACAATGGTAGGTGTCATGCTGCTTAGCATTCTTTTACCGGGAGTAATGGCATTTTTTTCGTTGCCAATGGCGCCATACATATTGGGTACGCCGGGCTTTACACTAAAATCATCCATCTCATTATTCAACAAAAAACCTGCACCGCCAACAACGGTGCGGCTGCCATACCCTCCATTTAAAGTGGTAGTTACCGATACTGCATTACCATAAATATCCAACACACTTAAATGGGTGGTTTCTTCGCTTTCTTTTATCATGCCTGCGGTAGTGGTTTTGCTGTTGCCTGCTTTGCCGGGTTCATAATCTTTCATGCGTTCATTTAAATAGGCTTCGCTTACCATTGTTTTTACCGGCACTTTCACAAAATCGGGGTCGCCTAAAAATTCGCCCCGGTCGGCAAAGGCCCTGCGTTCCACTTCAGTCATCAACTGCACCGATGCAGCAGTTTGAAACTTCATGGCAGCAATATTCCAGCCTTCAATCATTTTCAGCATCTGTTGTATAATAATGCCGCCGCTGCTGGGCAGTGGCATGGTAATAATCTGGTAACCTTTATAATTAAAATCAAGCGCTGTTCTTTCTTTTGCCTGGTAAGCTTTAAGGTCATCTAAAGAAATAATTCCTGCCTGTCCGGCAGGCAGGCCTTTTCCTTTCTCCATTTCTGCAACGATCAGCCTGGCAGTTTCTCCTTCGTAAAAACCTTTTTGACCGTTATCGCGGATGCGTTTTAATGTATTGGCCAGGTCTTTCTGTATTAAGATATCTCCGGCTTTCCATTCGGTTTCTTTTACAAATGCAACTGCAGCTGTATTTAATGCAAGAAATTCTTTTTTGGTGTTGTTTAACGATGCAGCCTGCGCTGCCGTAAGTGCAAATCCTTTTTCAGCAAGTTCAATAGCGGGTTGTATCAATGTCTTAAAAGGAAGTTTTGCGTATTTCATACTGGCAAATAATCCGGCTACGGTGCCCGGTACTCCTGCAGCCAGATGCCCGTCCAGCGACAGGTCCTTTACCGGGTTACCGGCAGCATCCAGGTACATATCACGGCTGGCTTTTGCCGGGGCTTTTTCACGATAATCAAGGGTGATATTTTTACCACTTTTTAAATGCGCCACCATAAATCCGCCACCGCCTATATTACCGGCACCGGGGTATACAACGGCCAGCGCCAGTTGCGTGGCAATGGCAGCATCAACAGCATTGCCACCTTTCTTTAAAATACTTAAGCCCACCATGCTGGCCAAAGGATGAGCCGAAACAACAGCACCTTTGCTGCAGTTTATATTTTTTTGAATTGAATAACTCCTGCTGTCTATCTTTTGTGCCTGTGTACAAATTACAGTGCCGGAAAGAATAAAAATGAGAGCAGTAAAAAACAGCTTATTAAAACGCATGATGAATATTTTATCGAATTTACTTTATTACCGGCAGATATTCTTAATCGGGCAACTGTTTTGTTACCTGCAGTTAAAGACTGATATTCATATAATGGATAAGTGGATGATGC
>JAOAUI010000160.1 GCA_030157685.1 Ferruginibacter sp.
TTCAATTCACTTTCAAAATTCCAGGCATTCAGTTCATCCACCTTGGCCATCAGGTCGGTAAGTTTTTCTATATTATCTTCTTCCTGCTCCAGGCACATTTCGTATTCTTTAACCACTTTCACCACGGCGTTGTCCATTTTCAACACATTGTCCCAGATGCTTTTATTCTCTTCAAACACGGTATCCTGCTGCAGCATAATCACTTTAATGTCTTTATGTGTCCAAAGGGTACCGCTGTCGGCCGTATCCAGCCCAGCAATAATTTTTAATAAGGTTGATTTACCGCTGCCGTTACGGGCAACCAGTGCAATTTTATCGCCCTCTTCTACATAAAAAGAAATATTTTTAAAAAGGGTACGAATGCCAAACGATTTGGCCAGATTTTCTATTGAAGCGTAATGCATAGGATGCAAATTTCACTAATTAAAAACGAATTACACGAATTATTATGTGGCAGCAGAATTAGTGTAATAAGTGCAATTCGTGTAATTTGTGTTCCATGAATTTTTTGAGGTTTATAAAAGCAGAATCGTATACAAGGGGCATGGCGCTTTCTGTTTTATTCAACATCATCTCCAAGGGAATCCTGTTCATCTTAACCATCATCATTGCAAGGTATTTTGGCAGCGATATAAAAACCGATATCTATTTCTTTGTTTTTGGTACCATGATCCTTTTTTCAAGCTTTATTAATAATATAGATACGGCAGTACTTATTCCGGAATCTATGCGCCTGCGTGAAGAGGAAGGCGATGAAAAGGCAGCCGGTTTCTTAAATTATTTTTTGCTCATCTATTTTGTGATCGGCATCCTGTTTACTGTTGCTATGTATTTTTTTGGTACAACGGTGTTCGGTTTGATATCAAAATTTCCGGAAGCAGATATTATTACCTACCATAATTACTTTTGGATTGGTTCGCTGTTTTTTATTTTTCATGTGCTTACCAATTACTTTAACAATATACTTACTTCATTGAAATTTTTCAGTTTGCCCATGGTCATCAGCAGTATTAAAAGCTGCATTGTTATTGTTTGTATTTTTTTGCTGAAGGCCGAGTATGATGTGCTGAGTGTTATTTTAGGCGGATTGATTTCTTACGCCGTAAACCTGCTGATTCAAATTTATATTTTGTATAAAATTGCCGGCTGGAAATTCAGTTTAAAAAAACCACCGATCAGAAAAACAATCTGGGGCAATGTGTTTTATGCCGAGCTTGGACAAATTACAACCGTTGCCAGTAGCATGTTTCCGCTGTATTTGCTAAGTGGCTTTGGTGGTGGGGTAATTAGTGTAATGAACTATGGTAAAAATGTAGCCGATATACCCAACACGCTGGTCACATCACAATTTGCCAATGTAAATGGCATTCAGTTAAATGAACAATTTGCCAGGCAGGATTATGCCGGTATGAATAAGACTTTTTTGCGAACTTCAAAATTACTGATATTTGTTCTTGTACCGGTTGGCTTTTTTATGTTTGTTTTTGCCAGGCCAATCATCGAAATGTTTTATCTACATGGAAATTTTGATGCTGTTGCAGCAGAAGGAGCGGCTGTTTTTATGAAACTTCTGGCTGTAACGGTTTTCAGTATTGCAGTAAATGCAATGGTTACAAGAATATTTATAGCCAGGCAGGCCATAAGGCAGGGCTTTATTTATCAGTTGATCATGAGTGTGATTTTGATGCTTTTAATTTGGGTCTTTGTTGCTTATTACGGGCCATATGGTTATGGCTATGCTGTAATCACTATAAATATCCTGAACATTGCAGGTATGTTTTTTATTTGCAGGATAATTGCACCTGAGATAAATTATATCGCATTGGTTAAATATACCGGGCTGATAATTTTTATAAACGGAATAATAGCAACATCTGTTTATTTTGTTTCAGCCTGGTTACAGATAGCAGTCATATTTAAGATGGTAGGTTTGTTTACCTGCTGGCTAATTATATTGCTGGTACTAAACAAAATTTTGCATCTTGATTTTAAAGTACCCTTCAGGTTTAAAAGTATATAGTAAGTTGACGAACAAAAATAAAATTAGACTTCTGATTTTTACGCCCACATTGGAATGCGGCGGCTCCGAGAAATTTGTTTCGCTGGTTTGCGAGCATATCAATACCAATATATTTTCTGTTTGCCTGGTGGTTGTTAATAATGCCGATCCTTTTTACGAAATCAAAAACACTTCAGTTGAAATTATTGACCTGAAGAAGAACAGGATTTTATTTTCTTTACCTGCCATAAAAAAAGTGGTTAACATTTTCAAGCCCGATATTATTTTTTCTACAGCCAACCATTTAAATTTATATCTCGCCATTTTTAAAAACCGCTTTAGCAACAAAATAAAATTTGTTGCAAGAGAAGCAAGTATAGTCAGCATCAACAGCAGACAGGCTATAATGCCTGCATTGTATACAAGGCTTATTAAAAAATATTACAACCGCTTTGATATGGTCATTTGCCAGTCGGCCTATATGCAGCAGGACCTGGTAACGCATTATCGTGTTTCTGCCGAAAAAACCATGGTAGTTCACAATGCCACACCCGATATTTTGCGTACGCCAACCCAACCAGTTAAACAAAATAGTGAGCAGGTATATAAATTTATAACGGTTGCCAGGCTGAGCGATGAAAAGGGAATTGAAAGGCTGATACATGCTGTGGGGCTGCTTTCGGTTTCTTTTAAATATTATATTATTGGCAAAGGAAGTAAAAGAAATGAATTGCAGCAACTGATTGATGAGTTACATTTACAGGATAAAGTTTTTTTGGCCGGAGAAAAAAAATCACCTTTCCCGGGCCTGGAAGATGCCGACCTTTTCTTAATGGGCTCTTATTATGAAGGTTTTCCCAATGTGTTGCTGGAAGCCGGTGCCCATGGCATACCGGTAGTTGCTTTTAATGCACCGGGTGGTATTGCAGAAATAATTACAGATAATGAGAATGGTTTACTGGTAGAGGATAATGACATCATTGCATTTGCAACAGCCATAAAAAATGCCCTGGCCTGCAATTTTGATCGTGATCAAATAATAGAAACAACAAAAAAGCGTTTTTCATTAAGCAGTATGATGGCTGCAATGGAAAATATATTTTTAAAGCTTGCCCCAAATAAATAACGGATATTTGCACCCTGGCAAAAATGAAAACGAATGAATGGTATTAAGCCAAAACTGCTGATTTTTATTAATACACTACAAACCGGCGGAGCGGAACGGGTCGTATCGCTGCTGCTTGATCATTTAAAAGATGATTTTGAAATTCACCTTGCCTTGTATAGTAATTATGTTGATTATGCCATTCCTCCCCAAATAAAAATACTGGACCTGCATCAACCCCTGGTTCAGAATAAAATTATCCGCTTTTTAAAACTGCCGCAAATTGCCCTGAAGGTTTTTCGCTATTGTAAAAAAAACGGTATTAATAACTCGGTGGCTTTTTTATACCGGCCCTGTTATATTAATGCCATTATGAAAAATTTTTTGGGATATAAGGGCCATGTAATTATGTGTGAGGGTACACACCAAACCACCATGCAGGAAAGCCATTCGGCCATATACCGGATGTTTTCAAAATTCATGGTCATGTATTCTTATAAGCGGGCAGATATTATTCTGGCAAACTCTTATGCCATACAAACCGACCTGGTTGAGAACTTTAAAATAAAAACACCTGTTCGGGTAATTTATAACCCGGTTGATCTGCAGCTCATAAAATCAAACGCAGCTGAAGAACCTGATTTTGTTTTTGATAAAAATGTTTTTCATTTTATTACCGTGGGCAATTTGCGTAAAGAAAAAAACCAGCTTTTACTGATACAGGCTTTTTTTATTTTAAAAAACCTGCCCTGTAAACTGCTGATCGTTGGTGCGGGTGTAATGGAAGAAGAGCTGAAACAAAAGGTAAAGGACCTGGGCTTAATGGATAAGATCATCTTTTGCGGCTTTGATAAAAACCCTTTTAAGTATGTAAACCGCAGCGATTGTTTTGTGTTAAGCTCCAATGTAGAAGGGTTCCCCAATGTTTTAATAGAAGCCCTTGCATGTGGTAAACCGGTAATTTCAACAGATTGCAGCTCGGGCCCAAGAGAATTGCTGGCACCGGATACAGACCTGCATCACCGGGCCATCAACAATTATGAAATTGGTGAATATGGAATTTTAACACCCGTTAAAGATGTAATATCGCTTGCCAATGCCATGAAGAAGATGATGGAAGACGAGGCTTTGCGAAACCGGTTTTTAGCCAAGGCTGCAAAAAGGGCCGAGCAGTTTGATGTAAATGAGATCAAACAGTATTTTCATGTGGCGTTTGCAGGTTTATGATAAACCTATCCGCTGGATGCTGTGCATAGGGTTTGGTCGATAGCAAATAATTAATCTTATTTTTGCCCCGCTAAATGCAATTAACTATATGCATACTATTTTACTCACCGGCGGCGCAGGGTTTATCGGTTCTCATTTAACCAGGTTATTTGTAAAAAAGTACCCCCATTACAAAATTGTCAATCTTGATAAGCTTACCTATGCAGGTAACCTTGAAAACTTAAGGGATATTGAAAATGAACCCAACTATCTGTTTGTAAAAGGCGATATTACCGACCTGGATCTTTTACGCAAATTATTTGCAGAACATAAATTTACTGCAGTGCTGCATTGTGCTGCCGAAAGCCATGTAGACCGGTCAATAACCGATCCGCTGGCATTTATTACAACCAATGTTTTGGGCACGGGCTCTTTACTGTTGGCAGCCAAAGAAGCCTGGGCAGGTAATATGGAAAATAAGATCTTCTATCATATTTCAACTGATGAAGTGTACGGTTCATTAGGTACAGAAGGATTTTTTACCGAAGAAACAGCTTATGATCCCCGTAGTCCATATTCGGCTTCCAAAGCTTCATCCGATCATATGGTACGGGCATTTTATCACACTTATAATTTGCCGGTGAAGATCAGTAACTGCAGTAACAACTACGGGCCATTTCATTTTCCCGAAAAACTTATACCACTTTGTATTCACAATATCATCAACAATAAACCATTGCCTATTTATGGTAAAGGCGAAAATGTAAGGGATTGGTTGTATGTAGAAGATCATGCCGCAGCAATTGATGTGGTTTTTCATACTGGAAAAATTGGCGAGACTTATAATATTGGCGGCCACAATGAATGGACTAATATTAACCTGGTAAAAGAACTGTGCAGGCAGATGGATGAAAAACTGGGCAAAGAAAAAGG
>JAOAUI010000161.1 GCA_030157685.1 Ferruginibacter sp.
ACCGTTTGCTGGAGCAGCGTAAAGCCATTGTTGATGATATCAGCGGGGTAACACGAGACCGGCAGTATGGTGTAGCCGAATGGGCAGGAAAATCTTTTAACTTAATTGATACCGGTGGCTTTGTTGCCGGCAGCAATGATGTGTTTGAAAAGGAGATACGCAAACAGGTGGTGATAGCCATTGAAGAAGCCAATGCCATTATTTTTATGGTGGATGCCGCAACCGGCATTACCGAACTGGATAACAGCATGGTTGATTTGTTGCGCAGAAGCAAGAAGCCGGTTTTTTTAGTGGTTAATAAAGTAGATAATCATGAGCGGTTGATGGAAGCCAGTGAATTTTATGCACTTGGTTTCGACAATATATTTTTTGTTTCTTCCATCAGCGGCAGTGGTACCGGAGAGATACTGGATGCCATTACTGAAAAGATAAGTGAGAAAGATTCGGATGAGGCAGCCATGGAAACCGACCTGCCAAAAATCTCCATCATCGGCCAGCCCAATGTGGGCAAATCATCTTTATTAAATGCATTGATAGGCCAGGAGCGTACCATTGTCAGTGATATTGCAGGTACAACCAGGGATACCATTCATACACACTACAACCTGTTCAATAAAGAGTTTATGTTGATTGATACGGCTGGTATCAGGCGTAAAGCCAAAGTGCATGAAGACCTTGAATTTTATTCGGTGATACGCGCCATTAAGGCTGTGGATGAATCGGATATATGTATGCTGATGCTGGATGCAGGCAAAGGCATTACTGCACAGGATCTTTCTATTTTTGCACTGGCTGTTAAAAAAGGGAAAGGCATTGTGGTGCTGGTTAATAAATGGGACCTGGTTGATGATAAAAAAACCAATACCACCAAAGATTACGAAAAGGAATTAAAGAAAAAATTTGCACCATTCAGCGATGTGCCTATTATTTTTATTTCGGTAACCGAAAAGCAGCGCATATTTAAAAGTATTGAAATGGCACTGGAAGTTTTTGAGAACCGCAAAAGAAGAATTACCACATCGGTGCTGAATGAAGTGATGCAGAAAGTTATTGAAGCATACCGCCCACCGGTGGTAAGGGGCAATCAGTTGAAAATAAAGTATGTAACTCAGTTACCTACCTTTACACCCAGCTTTGCATTTTTCTGTAACTATCCCGATGATGTAAAAACACCTTATAAGAATTACCTGGAGAACCAGTTGCGTGAAAACTTTAATTTTACAGGTGTGCCGGTGAGGTTGTTTTTCAGGAAGAAATA
>JAOAUI010000162.1 GCA_030157685.1 Ferruginibacter sp.
AACACATTGCACCAGTGAGGGTACCTGCTTTTAATTGGGCATGTTAGATTAATGTAGTATTTTAACACACTAAGATAAATGAGCGTTTCGGTTGCTGTGCCCAGCAGGCACAAAGAAACCGCCGTTATTTTTTATCAACAACAATATGGCATCATTATCGCATTTACCGGGCTCAACAGGTTTACCTTTTATTGGTGATACCATTCGTTTTTTAAAAAAGCCACAGGAATTATTTAACAAAAAACAACAACTATACGGCAATATTTTTAAGTACCGGATGTTTGGCCGGGAGTATGTTTGTATAATGGGTGCCGAGGGCAACCGGTTTGTACTGGTAGAGCAATCGAAACATTTTTCCAGTAAAGATGGATGGCAGCTGATTAATGAATTGTTTCATGGTGGATTAATGTTAAGGGACGGGGATGAACATAAACACCACAGGGGTATTTTGCAAACCGCTTTTAAAAAAGAAGCATTACAGCATTATGTAGAAGCCATGAACCCTGTTATAAAAGAATACAGCAAAAAATTAGCACAGCAAACTGAGGTTAAAGTATTTCCCTACATTAAAGAACTTACTTTACAACTGGCCGGAAAAGTTTTTTTTAATCTCGATTTTTCAAATAACCTGCAGCATATCAATCATGCCATTATTAACATGGTTAAAGCATCCATTACACCATTACACATTAACCTTCCCTTTACCACCTATGGCAGGGGTATGCAGGGCAGAAAAGTTTTAAAGGCATATTTTTCTACCATTATAAAAGAAAGAAGGCAACAACCCGGCAATGATATGCTGAGCAATTTATGCCTGGCTACAAACGAGGATGGCAATACGCTGAGCGATGATGAAATTATTGACCACCTTATTTTTTTTATTATGGCAGCGCATGATACCACTGCCAGCTCTTTAACAAGCATTGTGTACGAACTGGCCATGCATCAAAACTGGCAACAACAGTTAAGGGAAGAATGCCGGTTCATAAACAATGATACCGTTTCCGATGGCAGGGCCATACACCATAACCTGGATGCACTGGAAAAAATGGGTTGGGTAATAAAAGAAACATTGCGTATGCATCCTCCGCTTATTCTTATTCCCCGCAAGTCACAATCAGATATGAATTTTGAAAACACCCATATACCTGCAGGCACCAATGTAACCCTGTTGCTTTATCATAACCATAATAACAGTAAGTATTGGAGCAATGCGCATTCATTTGACCCGTACAGGTTTTCTGCCGAAATCAGCGAACACAAAAAATGCCCGCATGCTTATGCCCCTTTTGGGGCCGGGCAACATTTTTGTATAGGCCATGCTTTTGCCGATTTACAGATGAAAATGGTGCTATATCATTTATTAAAAAATTATAAATGGCACTTACCCGGTAATTATCAACCGGTTTATACGCATATCCCCATTCAGCACCCTAAAGACGGGCTGCGGATGAATTTTGAACAATGTTGATTTAGAACGTTGCTACCAACTGGCTTAAGTCTGACTCGAACCAGGGTTCCAGTGGAGACACCAACCGATAGAAACCCTTTTACAATCCCCAAACAAAAATCCCCCCGATTTACTCGGAGGGATTTTTTATATTTTTTAGTAACTATTAATAATTACTCAAAGTCATTTCTACTCTTCTGTTTTGTGCACGGCCTACAGCTTTAGTATTATCTGCAACTGGTTTGGTTTCGCCATAACCGGTAGATGATAAACGGCTTTCAGCAATACCTTTGCTTGCTAAGTATGCTTTTACTGAAGCAGCTCTTCTGTTAGAGAGGTCAAGGTTATATTCATCCTTACCTTGAGAATCAGTATGTCCATCAATTTGTACTTTAAAAGATGGGTTTTCGTTCAAAATAGTAACCACATCATCCAATCTCTTATTAGATTGTTTTAATAATTTATCACTTGCGGTTGCAAAGAATACATTTTTAGCAGCTAAGTTAACACGCTTGATGATCTCTTCGCTGATGACAGGGCAACCGTAATTAGAAGCAGGCCCTTTTTCGTTGATACACTTATCTTCTTCATCATTTACACCATCACCATCAGTATCAGGAATAGGACAACCCTGGTAACGTGCAACACCCGGAACAGTTGGGCATTTATCAACTTCATCATTAATACCATCTTTATCAGTATCAGGTATTGGGCAACCCTGGTAACGGGCCAAACCTGGTACATCAGGGCATTTATCTTCGGCATCGGTAATACCATCACCATCCCTGTCAGGGCAACCCTGTAAAGAAGCAAGGCCTGCAACATCAGGGCATCTGTCAAGTGAATCAATTATACCATCGCCATCTCTGTCTTTTGGAGGTTCAACAACCGGAATTGGAATTACAACCGGAGCTGGTTCTTTCTTTTTGAATAATGGAGCTACAACACCAAGGCTATGGTAAAAATGATAAGATGCATTTTCTGTAACCGGTACACGGTATTGCGAATTAAGCATTATGTAAACCTCATCAACAACCTTTACCTGGGCACCAATACCAAGTGGTATAAATGCTCCATAGTATCCGCCAAATTTTGAACCGCCGATACCTGCTGTAAGGAATGGATTCAGAATATATTTATCTGATAATAATTTTAAATTGAGCGTAGCTGTTCCCTCAAGCAATAAAAGCGGTTCGGGAGAAATTGTTTTTGCATTTGGGTATTTCAGGAAAGAACCGGACAGTGAACCAGCAAAATCAAGATTGTTATTTAAACCCTGTAAATAGCTTAATGCCATACCTGCAGTCATGGCATTGGTTCTGTGCCATACTTTTGAGTTAACTGTATTTGCCAGGCCCCTGGACCGGATACTTTGTGCGGTGTTGAAATCATTCAAAATGAAATGAATTCCAAATGACGGTCTTTTTTTATATTCACCTTGTCCGAAAGATGAAACAAACAGGCCAAGGCCTATAAATGCTAATAAGATTTTCTTCATAATAGTTAATTTTCTAAATCGCAACAAAAATAGCTGCTTAACTTCAAAACATAAAATATTATTACAACTATATTATCCCCCAAAATCAGGCCATATATCAAAAATAGCACATATAGCTTAACGGGGAATTGCTTTTTTATCCACCACCTCCACTTTAACACGTGTAAGTCCGCTTGAAATATAGCCAAGTTTTTGAGCCGCAGCTCTCGATAAATCTACCACCCTTTTCATTTTTGGATGTATGCGGTCGTTAATTTTTACAAGCACCGTTCGCTTGTTGCGCAAATTGGTCACTTTAACCCAGGTACCCAGCGGTAATACATTACAGGCACAGGTAAATTTTTTCTGATCAAAGGTTTCGCCGCTTGCAGTACGCCTGCCATTAAATTTATTGGCATAAAAACTGGCCTGCCCGTAAAATACACGGGTTGTTTTTTTAGGTTTGTCTTTATTTACCGGCTCGTTTGTTTGTGCATTGGCTGGTGATGGAAAAATAAAAAAAACAAAGAAGATCACCGTAAAGATGTGAGCTCCCAATCTGTATTTACTAAAAATTGCTTTCATGCACATTTTTAAAGATAGCATAAATTAATTATTGGCAGTTATCACTTCTTTGCAAAATACTTTTCCATCAGTTGCCTGTCTTCTCCGTATATATCTTCATAAAATACTACTTCCCCTTTTTTACCTTCGCAGGAAAAATACCGGATGAACAGTGTAATGTGATTTTTAACATCAATCATGTGACGTTCTTTATGTGCTATCCAGCTCCTGATTGAATCTGCAGTATATTTTAACGAATCTCTTCTTTTGCTTAACAGGCTGTCGTTTCCGGCAATATAATAAGCCAGCTTTTCCCATTCCTGCACACGTACACAACCGTGGCTTAATGCACGTGAAGCATTTTTAAAAAGATACCGCTGGTTGGTATCGTGCAAATAAACAGCATAAGGATTGTTGAAATTAAATTTGATAACACCGAGCGAATTATTATCGCCGCTGCCCTGCACAATCCTGTATGGAATGCCCCGTGAATATTTACCCCAGTTAACCGAACCGGGATCAATTACTTCTCCTTTATTGTTCATCAATTTCAACCCCAGCCGGGAAATATAATTTGGATTATTTTTCAGCCTGGGCAAATATTGTTTTACAATAATGCTGGTAGGCACCGTCCAGGTAGGATAAGTAATGATATCCGAAATCTCGGAAGTAAGCAAAGGCGTCCTGGTTTCCGGCTTGCCGCAAATCACTTTCGATTCAAACACAACCGTATCCGCATTTATCAGATTCAGGTAATACCCCGGCAGATTAACCCAGATATATTTATCCGGCATCTTTGCCGGCAGTTGCTTGTACCTGTCTAATGTAATAGCTATTCTTTTAAATTTTTCTACATCATTACTGTTTAATGCTGCAATAATATTTTTACCGTATTTGCCATCGGCCTTCAACCCCTTTTGTACCTGGTATTTTTTTATAGCATTTGCAAGCGTTGCCGAGTCGGCTAATTTTATACCTGCAGACATACAATTACTTTCTGCCAGCCTTTTTTGTAAAAGCTTAATAAAATAGAGCGAATCTTTTGCATCGCCTCTTTTAAACGGATATACAATGTGTGTAAAAACCCGCCTGTCCATACTGTCAACAAATTTTTTAATCCCCTTCTTCAGCTCCCAGTAATTTTTATGTTTGGGCTGAAGTGAAATGAGCGTTCCGCTAAAGTCTTTTTTCTCCAGCATGTCATTCAGCGTGGCAATAAAAAAATTACCAACCAGCACCGAATCTTTATTCAGCGATAAACTGTCGGGTTGTAACCTGCCCTGCTTCAGGTCTTTAATAATACGCATGAACCCGTCAGTAAGCAACAGTTCAGCTTTTGTCCAAAACTGTACATTCATACGTGCAATCGAATCCCTGTCCAATGTATCCTTTAATACTTTTAAAAGATTGAAATGATAATCATTGGGAAAAAGCCCTTCATGCTCTGCATACTTAATAAAACGGTATAAGGAATCGGCCAGCGGCTCCCATTTTTCAGCACTGCTCCAAACAGGTTTATAGTCCCCTTTTTTATAAAACTCCTCCACAATCTGGTATAAAGTTATCTGGGTACTGTCATCAATTTTTCCTGCATTTGCAGCAGCTTTATCTAATGCTGCATTCACCTGGTCAGCCACTTCTTCATTCATGGCATTGGGGTTGGTAATTAAATTTTTATCTTCACTACTGCTGTGATTGGTGCATGATACTGCCAGGAAAATGATACA
>JAOAUI010000163.1 GCA_030157685.1 Ferruginibacter sp.
GTCCAGTTGGTTTTTTCTTTTAACTGGTCTTTTACTTTTTCATAAAAACCGGTGCCGGGCAATGGGTACGATACGGAGATGCCAATTTCATAAGGCAACAGTTCGTTGATCATGGCAATTGTTTTTTCAATATCGGCCCTTGTTTCATCCAGGTAACCAAACTGAATAAAAAAGGAAGGCTTGATCCCTGTCTTTTTCAGTAACCGTGTTGCTTCATAGATCTGTTCTACCGTGGTACCCTTATCCATGGCGTCCAGTATTTTTTGAGAGCCGCTCTCGGCACCCATCCAGATATTATCGCAACCGGCCCTTGCCAGGTCTTTAATATTATTTTCCTGCAAGAGCAGATCAACCCTTCCCTGCATTTTAAATTTAAAATGTAGCTCATTTTTTTCAACCAGGTTGGCAAAAGTATTTACCCAACCAGGTTTCAAGCCAAAAATGTCATCGCAAAACCAGATATGGTCAAAATGATATTTCTCTTTAAGCATCAGTAATTCTGTAATAACATTTTCGGGACTCCGCACATTATACCGGTTACCATAAATTGGTTTGGCGCACCAGTTACATTTAAAAGGGCAACCTCTTGTTGTGCCCATGTTCATCGAAAAATAACCGGCATGTTTTAACCACATGCTCCGGTATGGTTCCATATCCAGAAGATCCCAGGCCGGAAAGGGAAGTGAATCCAGTTCTTTCATTACAGGCCGCCTTGCTGTTTTTACAACAGCATTGTTGTGTTTAAATGCAAGGCCTTCAGTTTTAAAATAATCTGTTTCATTTTTGCCAATTGAATTTACAAGTTCAAGCAGGGTTTGCTCTGCTTCGCCCATTAAAATAAAATCGGCACCTTCGTTTAAATACATTTCAAACCTGTCTGTAGAATCGGAACTGGAAACAATTACCGTACAACCTCTTTCTTTAGCAAACTGTATCATTTTAAATGCTGCTTCACGCATGTTGGTAAGGCACATCTTGGTGAGGTAGTTAAAACCATCATCATAAATCACAAAAAAATCAGGTGCATTTTTTTCAAGTTTGGTAATGATCTCTTCAGGGTTACTGGCAAACATGGTGTCAAAAAAACTTACTTCGTATCCATGATTTCTCGTTAAAGCTGCCGCATATAAAGTTCCCAATGGGGCATAGGGTTGGCCAGTGGCCCATTGCTTGGGGTCGAAACGTAAAAAATAAGAGTGAGTAAAAAGTATTTTTTTCATTTATAAAACTACTGCGGGTTTTAAATTTAAATAACAAACACACTTCACACAGGTTTCATTCCTTGCTATATCCAGCTTCTTCCTGAAATCAATGGCAGTTTCACTATTAATTATACTATTGAGCGATGCTGTTTTTATATTTCCATAAGGCTCGTGAAAAAAACATGGCCTGACCGTTCCATCTGCTTCAATTACTGTTGACACCCAGGGGGCATTGCATTTTTTATAAGGGAATTCATTGCGATTATAGTACGCTGCGTAGTAAAAATAAATGTTCCGGATCTTTTCCGGGCTTTCTGCAATAAACCTGTTTTCAAATTCATTTTTAAAAGCAATCAGCAAATTGCCAATTATTATTTTTAATGCATCAACATCCTTTTCTGATAAAAGAATTTCAAGCTGTCTTGGTTCATCCCATGCCTGCTGGCGGTTAAATGCATGGCTGCTTACATCGGCAGGTAAAAAACTGATCTGGTCAAGGCCAAGATTTTTGGCGCTTTGAATTATTTGCGGCCAAACTATATAGTTAAGCCGGTGTATCACAGTCCGGCAGGTAATTTTAAAATTGGGCTTCAATGATTTTATTGTATTAATGCCTTCAGCCATTTTATTATAGGCACCGGGAATATTACGGATGCGGTCATGAGTTTGTTCATCACCATCCAGCGATACAATGATATCATCAACCCATGTAACCAGTAACTCCGCATTTTTTTTCAGAGTTAATCCGGTTGACAACAAGGTGATTTTTATTTTTTCTTTTTTCAGTATTTCGCAAAACCTGAAAAAATTCGGGTTCAATAAAGCTTCTCCACCCGACATCAGCACCTGCTGTGTTCCAAGATTTTTTAATGTCGTCATCAATGCCTGTATATCATCTGCTGTAAGTTGTTTCAGGTTGTTGTTTCCTTTCCAGATATCGCACATTAAACAACGGCAATTGCAGGCACTATGAGGCATCAATATAACAATGGGCAATGCACTCAGCTTATGCGTTTGCAGGCTGCGGTACCTTTTATAGGTTTTATATGGCGATTGCAACTGCATATTATTGGTAACGGTTTTTTATGCTGATCCAGTAAAACGGATTTTTTTTAATGGACAATTTATTTTTCCAGGAATTAGGATGATGTAAGATTTTGTATTGAAAATATTCCAGTTCAGCAAGATGGTGATGATAGTAATGATCGGCCATTGCTTCAAATCCAAGTGCTGCATAATATTCCTTTGTTCTTTGCCTGGCTGCTGCTTTTTCCTGTACCTGATAAAAAGGAGAGTCCATAATATGCACTTCACCCTGCAGGGTTAAATGCTCAACGGCAATTTGTATGATCTGTTTAAGCGATGGAAAATATTGTATGGATGCAGCGAAAAGGATAATATCAAATTTTTCGTTTTTCAAACTTTCGCCTTGCAGGTTCTCGTTTACAAAATTCACGTTCGGGATATTTTTAAACACCCGCTTCGCCTGCTCCAGTTCATATGTGTTTATATCAAGCCCGGTTACTTCTGCATCAATTGCCTTTGCCATATTTGCAGATAGCCATCCGTTGCCACAACCAACTTCTAAAATACTGGTAAATGTTTTTTTGTTTTTTATATAACTTAATAATGCTTTTTGCGAATGTTTCCTGATGACCCATTCATTGTAGTGTGGGTGGCTGGTATATATGAACGGCAGCGTAGCTACATCTGCATCTGTATAAATACGCCCTTCTTTTTGCCGCAGCCGGAAATATAACTGATCAAATTCCTGGGCTGTATTTAAAGTGCCGGTATCAGTCATTATATCTTTTCAATTTTGTAAATAAAATTTTTCTCCAGTATATTCTGTTTGCTGTGCATACAGGTAAGCACAAAACTGTTTTTATTGGCAAAGCCATTTATCATTTCCATATCGCAACCATCAAACAATACCATCAGGGTTTCTGTGCCGGCATCTATATACCTGTGAAGTGATGTAAACAGGCGTTCGAAATATTCTCCATGCTCACCGCAGAACCAGGCATGGTCACGCAGCGTTACCGGATTTTTTTTGTAATAAGGCGGATTAATGGCAATGATGTCGAATTGCTTTAATTGTACATCATCAAAAAGATCTGACTGAAAAATTTCCAGCCTCAGCTTATTTTGCAGGCTGTTTTTCTTAAGAAACTCCACAGCAACCGGGTTAATATCGGTGGCTGTAACAGCTGCACCTTTTTCGGCCGCTATCATCGCAATAAGCCCGCTGCCACAACCAAGTTCCATAAATTCTTTTTTATGCAATGGTAGTTTAGTGATGTATTGCAACAGCATTTGTGTGCTGAAAAAAAAGCCTGGATGAAATACCTCCGACGGAATTTCCAGCTTCAGATTTTTATACTTATACAACCTGGTTTTGGAAAGATACCTTGACAGCAAAGGTTTGTAAGTGTTTGCAACAATATGTTTAATTACTGTATTCATTTGACCTCACCCCTGCCCCTCTCCCGGGGGAGAGGGGTGTGGAGCCCTTCGATTTAAAACTCTTTTTTTATTATAAATTTCATTCTCCTATTTTAAAATCCTTCAATTTCCGGCTGCCGGTATTTCCACAGTATCTGCAATGCTTTCAACTCATAAGGCTTATGGTATATACCTGTTTTATAGCGAAACGATGCAATATTATGCAGCACTTTTCTTTTTAAATTGGTTAGCCTGATATCAGATGTGGTAGGATAATATCCATTCAATACCGTTTCAAAATCTTTTATTTTATTGATCATCTCCGGTGTAAGCCAGGGCGTTAATGGGTTTTTGCGTAAATCAAAATTTTCCCACTGCGGGCTTATCCAGTCTTCCAGTTTCTCCGGAAAATGAAAACCACTTTTTAACACCTTGTTGTACATATCACTGCCTTCGGTAGGCACCGGGCTATACACATAAATAATGATCTCTGTTTTTGGATTGATCTCTTTTATTTCTTTAATAAATGCAATGTCCTGGTCGATCTGTTTCATCGCCTGTTCAGGCGAATCAGCCGGTGTGCCCAGTACAAAAGAGTATTCAGGTATGATATCGAACTTACCAATTCTTGCTGCAAAAGACCTGATCTCGGCGGCAGTTTGAGTGCCCCCTTTATCCATCTTCTTTAAAATTTCATCATTGCCGGTTTCGGCACCAAAAAAGATCATCTTGCAACCGCTTTCTCTCATCAGCGCCAGCGATTCATCCGAATATTTATCAATCGTATCAATCCGGCCTTCACCCCACCAGATCATCTTCTCCGGCTTTATCAGTTTCGAAAACTCCACTGTTCTTTTTTCAGAAACAAAAAAATTGTTGTCGTGAAATTCAATGGCATTACCACCATACGTTTCTTTCAGGTGTTTAATGTCTTTGTAAATAAGTTCAGCAGATTTACCCCTCCATCTTGCATTGTAAATAGGAACTACGGCACAAAATGAACATTTGAACGGGCAACCCATACTGCTGTGATAGGCAATTGTTTTTGTTCCTAAATAAGTTTTGCCAAGATATTTTCTAAGTGGGTAGAACCTGTTTAATGTTTCATAAGGTAATGCTGGCAATTCATCCGGATCATATAACTCGTCTTTTACCGTTTTAATAATTTGATCGCCCGATTTATAAATAAGATTATGAATTAATTCAAAAGGCTCATTTCTTTCCAATGCATGTAACAAAGCCGGAAAAGTTTTTTCACCGGGGCCATTTATCACAAAATCAACATAGCCCGAACTAAGTACAACCTTTGATTGGTTGGAAGGAAAATAACCTCCCCAGATTATTTTGATTGATGGAAATAATGCACGGATATTTTGCGAAACCGGGATAGCCTGCTTTAGCTGCGGGCCAGGCATACTGGTGCAGCCAAAATAACCAAAGCCGCCGGCTGAGAGGTATTTATGAATTTTTTGCCAGGGATCGGTTTCCATATTTCCATCTACAATAACATATTCAAACAGCCCTTCA
>JAOAUI010000164.1 GCA_030157685.1 Ferruginibacter sp.
GTGATGCTTTTACTTTCGGGGCATTTCTTATTAGCTATGGCACCATCCGCTTTAGCGTAAACCATTGGGCCGATCCTAACCATGTGTTTAATGCATTTCCTTTTGCCGGCCATGCAAACCTGCCACTGGCATTTGTAAGTTTGATGACCTTTATTCTGATCTTCAGTTCTGTAACCATGGTGTTGGCTGTGCATGAAGGACATAAAATGAACCGCAAAGGTGTTGAGAAATATATGATTCTTACAATCTTTGGCGGACTTGCTTTTCTTGGTTGCCAGGCCTGGGAGTGGACGCATATGATCACAGGCGATCATGCTGTATTGGTTAACGGACAAATTGAACATTGGGGAACTACAGTAACCAGGAATCCCTGGGGTCAGGAAGTGATGCACAATGGAGCAATGGTTGCAACACCGGGCCCTATTGCCTTTGGAGGATACTTCTTTGGTATAACAGGCTTCCATGGTTTTCACGTTTTTAGTGGTGTTATCATTAACGTGGTAATGCTGATAAAAACAAGATTAAAACATTTTGAATTACGTGGTCATTACGAAATGATTGAAAAAGCAGGATTGTACTGGCACTTTGTGGATCTGGTTTGGGTATTTGTATTCCTTTGCTTTTATCTTGTTTAAAATTTACTAACAGCATTATTTAAAATATAATTATGAGTTCACAAGTATCTTCTCCCGAAATTACACATGCTCCGGAACATGCATCCGGTACAGGACGTATATGGAAAACATTTTGGGTTCTATCTGCATTAACCGTTATTGAATTAGCGCTTGGATATTTATTATATTACAAACATGGACAATGGAGTTATGTGCCGGTTATTTCAACAAAGCTGACGATTGCCGTATTAACGCTTTTAAAAGCTTATTACATCGTGTCTATCTTTATGCACCTGGGAGATGAGATCAGGAATATGATCATGACCATCATTGTTCCGCTGATGTTGTTTGTATGGTTCATTGCAGCATTCCTTTGGGATGGCAATAGCTGGAAAACATTACGTAATACCAATGGCGGCAGTCATCCTGATAAAACAAAAACAGAACAGCATCATATGCCTGCTGTTGAAAAAGACGCAAAGAAATAATTGTAATTAACACGGTATAAAAATATTAACCATCCCCGCCAATGGCGGGGGTGGTTTTTTGTTTTATGAATGAATTGATTTGCATTGCCTTAAATTTGCACCTAATAAAAGAGGAAATATGCTAGAGAGATCACAAATCATCAGACTGTTAAAAAGTCCTCCCTTTTGGGGAGGATTTAGGAGGGGCCATGAATAAGAAAGCCGTTTTAGCCCTGATGCTTGCCCTGGTAATGCCCTTTGCAGGATATTTTATAGTAAAGTATTACAGCGAAGGTTCAGTTCATATGCCCCGCAGGTATTTTGAACCGGACAGTGTAGTTGTTAAAGAAAAGAATGGCAAAACTGTAACTGATACCATCTGGCATAAAGTAAAGAATATTGAATTTACCAACCAGCTTGGTAAAAAAGTTTCGCTGTACGACCTGAAAGGGAAAATTATTGTAATAGATTTCTTTTTTACCCGGTGCCCAAGTATTTGCCCCGGCCTGGCCCGCAGCATGAAAAGGTTACAGGATTCTTTTAAAAAGAATGACAGCATTGTGCAGTTCATTTCAATCAGTGTAGATCCTGAGCACGACTCTGTAACGCAATTGCGCAAATTTGCCGACCGTATTAATGCCAACCACGATAGCTGGTGGTTTGTAACCGGTAACAAAAAAGATATTTATGATTTTGCATTGAACGAACTGAAAGCCGGCCTTGCCGATACTGAAGTAGATTCTGCTTTTATTCATACCGAAAACTTTTTTTTATTAGACAGCAGCTTTATTGTAAGAGGCTGGTATAACGGCTTTGATACCCTAAAGCAGGCAAGGCTGGTACAGGATATACCTTTGCTGATGCTTGAAAAAGACAGAAACAAACCTTCGGTATTCAGAGAGTTTATACCCATTCTGCCACTTATATTTGTTGCCATCGGTGTAGTGTTTGTGGTAATATTGATATTTAACCGCAAAAAAAATAAACAGGAAAAACTGCAATAATTTATGTTACAACCTTCTTTAACAAAGAATGATAAAAAAGCAAAGCTTTTAATTTACACGGTATCTTTTGTGGTTTTTGCAGCCGTGGTTTTTTTAAGTAAATACAAATTGGATGTTGACCTTGGCTTTGATGTACATGTATTTGCAAAAGCAAATGCAATCATAAATTCAATGGTTGCTGTTTTGTTACTGGCCGGACTTTTTACCGCTAAACAAAAAAAATATGAGCTGCATAAAAAAATAATGCTCACCGCCATTTCGCTATCTGTTTTATTTTTACTTTCCTATATAGCACACCATTTATTGGCCGGCGATACAAAGTATGGTGATGTAAATCATGATGGCATTGTAAGCCTTGACGAAAAAACCCTGGCAGGCAGCCTGCGGATGGTGTATTATTTTATTCTTATTACCCATATTCCGCTGGCAGCAATCATTTTACCATTCATTTTATTTACAGCATACCGTGCATTGACTGGTGAATATGATAAACACAAAAAACTGGTTAGAATTACCTGGCCCGTTTGGTTTTATGTGGCTGTAACCGGTGTGGTGGTTTACCTGATGATTAGCCCTTACTACAATTAACTGAAATGCAAAAGGGAGCCGCTTTTAAAATATTGAGTGTATTGCACAAAGGATTGATGATGGGGCAGATCTTATTCTCGGCTGTTTGTATTTACCTGGTTTATACAAATTCCATTTTACCTTCAGCAAAAGAACTCGATAAAACACTTCAGGTTGTTGCACTTATAATAACAACGGGCGGCATATATGTAGGCATGGCTTTCTTTAAAAAGAAACTATTGCAGATAAGAACCATACAGGCAGATGCAAAAGAAAAATTTGCACTATACCGCACAGCATGTTTAATACAGTGGGCCCTATTAGAAGCCCCATCCATTTTATGCACTATCTGTTTTTTTCTTACAGGTAACTATGCATTCCTGGCGCTGGTGCTGGTTATTCTTTTTTTATTTGTAATGACAGCGCCATCAAAACTTAAAATGCAGCTGCAATTACAGATAAGCGAAGCTGAGCTGGAGGATTTATAGAACAGGCTCAACAACAATTTTCATTTTGCTGAAGTAAGAGATACGCACATTTATTTTGTCGCCCACTTTTAAACCTTCTGGTAAATTATCGGCCGCAGGCGAAATTTTGGCCTGAACCTTATCGCCAAACAGGTTCAGGTAAATACCATATTCTGTTATCTTGTATATCTCAGCATGTATTGGCTCCTGCTTTTTAAAAGCCCTCTCAGCGGAGTAATATTCCGGAATGAATTTTTGTGTAAAAAGCGATGCGGTAATCTTTTCTTTTTTTTCAAGATTATCCAATGCAAATGTTACGGCTTCATTCAGCTCTTCATCGGTTGGTTTTAATTGCCACGGCGATATGGTGGCCGGAAAGAAAAGATAACTTTCAATTTCTTTTACATAATATTTATCATCAACAATTTTTAAGTAGCCGATAAAATTGTTTTCGGTTTTTGCTTTATTGATGAGTACATCCAGTGCATTGTTATACAGGAACTTTATATCAGAAGCCACCATCTTATCACCCCTGCCGGATAAGCCCACGGTAAAACTTACCGTATCACCAATATGAAAAACATGTTTTACTTTTTGCAGCTTATCCCCGGTACTCCCGTTCACCACTTTCTTTTTACCATTCACTTCATATTCAATAATGATATATTTTTTTTCGTGGTTAACGAAACTGACATTGCCGGTAAGTAGCGTATTGCTCATGATAATTTCCTTTATTAAAATGCGGGTACAGTAATGCAGGCATTTATATGAAGTTAGCTGATTAAATTATAAAGCCAGCGCTTCTGATGGATCCCAAAATATTTTTTTAAAATCAACCACAGTATCGTTCTTAACTGTAACTCCATCTTTCTTTAACAGTTCTTCCATAGCGGTTGGCGTTGCAAAATGATGTTTACCTGTAAGCATACCATTCCGGTTTACTACACGCTGTGCCGGCACTTTGGGTTTTGCAGTGTGGGCTGCATTCATTGCCCAGCCCACCATACGGGCACTCAGTTTAGTACCCAGGTAAGCCGCAACGGCGCCATAGGAAGTCACCTTTCCTTTTGGTATTTGCCGCACCACATCAAAAACATCAGCAAAAAAACTATATGGCCCCCTCCCAACCTCCCCCGAAGGGGGAGGGGTTTTAGCAGTAAGAACTTTTTTAGAGGTTTTCTTTTTCATATCAGAAAAGGTACAATTAATTTTCAGGTTCTAAAGCCCCTCCTTGGGAGGGGTTGGGGAGGCTGCTTCGTTTTGGCTCTGCAACATTTTTATATTCATACGGGCAGTGTTTACAGCCATTACCGCAGCAATGCCCCCTGTCAAGATGATACCTGGCAGTTAATACAATAAAGCCCTGCTCATTGTAATAAAAATCTTCGCCTTCAATCCAGCTGTTCATTTTTTTGTATTAATTGCTGCAGTTCTTCATCAATATCCTTTATCTGTAAAGGCAGGGTAAACTTCAGGTAGTGTATTTTTTTGCTTTGTGCAATATCCAGGCTTTCGTAGTGCGTTTTTATTTTCAGTTCTTCTTTTACAAAAGCCTCGCTGTAAACATTGTCCGAATCTTCAACAATTGTCAGCCCATAAAGTTGAGCTACTGTTTTTGTAAAGCGATACAGATCCGGTGAATCTGTTTTTAAATGAATAAAACCGCCTGTTTTTAAAATTTGCTGATACAGCCTTAAAAACCGGGGATGCGTTAATCTTTTTTTTGCTTTTGAAATACGCAACTGTGGGTCGGGAAAAGTGATCCAGATCTCATCAACTTCTCCAGCTGCAAAATAATCTGGTAGCTTTTCAATCTGTGTACGCAAAAAGCCTGCATTTGTTAAATTTTCTGCCAGGCATTTTTTGGCTCCAATAAACATCCGGTTTCCTTTTACATCAACGCCAATAAAATTCTGATGGGGAAATAAAAGAGAGAGACCAACAGTATATTCTCCCCTTCCGCAGGCAAGTTCTAAAATTAAAGGGTTTTTATTTGTAAAAAAATTACACCAGTTGCCTTTCATATCTACCGGATATTCCAGCACATTGGC
>JAOAUI010000165.1 GCA_030157685.1 Ferruginibacter sp.
GTTATATATGATTTTGAACCGTTTAAAAACAGAAACAATCAATGGATCCGATTATAATTTACGTTATCATTGGCGCAGCTGCGCTGATACTGGGCATCATACTGGGTAAACTGGTCTTTGCCAAAAACACCCAAAAACAAATAGCAGAAGCCGAGCAACAGGCTCAAAAGATCATCGCCGACGGAAATTTACAGGCCGAAAACCTGAAAAAAGAGAAGCTTTTAGAAGCCAAAGAAAAATTTGTGCAGCTTAAAGCCGATCACGAACGGGATGTATTGCAACGCAACCAGAAATTGGTTGAAAGTGAAGCCCGTATCAAACAAAAAGAACAATCCCTCAATCAAAAAGACCAGAATCTTGAAAAACAGATCAAGGATAACGAGGTGATTAAGGAAAACCTTAACCGCCAGACTGAGATCGTAAACATCAAGCGTACCGAACTGGAAAAACACCAGGAAGAACATATCCGCCGCCTGGAAAAAGTAGCCGGCCTTACCGCCGAAGATGCCAAAGCCCAGCTGATTGAAAGCTTAAAGCAGGAAGCCCATACCAAAGCACTGGTTATACAGCAGGAAATTATTGAAGACGCTAAATTAAAGGCTACCAAAGAAGCCCGTAAAATAGTTATCCAAACAATACAGCGTACGGCTGCCGAGGCTGCTATAGAAAATGCCATCACGGTATTTAACCTGGAAAGCGACGAGATAAAAGGTTCTATCATTGGCCGTGAGGGCCGTAATATACGTGCCATAGAAGCCGCTACCGGTGTGGATCTGATTGTAGATGATACCCCCGAAGCGATCGTGCTTTCTTCTTTTGATCCATTGCGCAGGGAAATTGCCCGTTTATCATTGCAGCGCCTGGTTGCCGATGGACGTATTCACCCGGCACGTATTGAGGAAGTGGTGGAAAAAACCAAAAAACAAATTGACGACCAGGTAATGGAAATTGGTGAGCGTACCGCCATGGAGCTGGGTGTACATGGCCTGCATAAAGAATTGATCAGGATGGTTGGCCGTATGCGTTTCCGCTCATCTTACGGGCAAAACCTGTTGATGCACAGCCGTGAAACGGCAAACCTTTGCGCCATCATGGCATCGGAACTGGGTATGAATGCAAAGCTGGCCAAAAGAGCCGGCCTGCTGCATGATATTGGTAAAGTACCCGATGAAGAAACTGAATTAAGCCACGCATTATTGGGAGCCAAACTGGCCGAAAAATATGGCGAGAACCCGGCAGTAGTAAATGCCATTGGCGCTCACCACGATGAAATGGAAATGCAATATGTTATCTCTCCCATCATTCAGGCCTGCGATGCCATCAGCGGCGCAAGGCCCGGTGCAAGGCGTGAGATCATGCAGCAGTACATTCAGCGTATCAAAGACCTGGAAAACCTGGCCATGGCTTATACCGGTGTTGAAAAAGCCTATGCCATACAAGCGGGCCGTGAGTTAAGGGTAATTGTAGAAGCTGATAAAGTAACCGACGGCGACAGCGATAAACTGAGTTTTGAAATAGCACAAAAGATACAAACCGAAATGACCTTCCCCGGACAGATCAAAGTAACGGTAATCAGGGAAAAGAGGTCGGTAAACGTAGCGAGGTAAAAGCCCCCTCTATCTCCCCCAAGGGGGAGGAAATCTGGGAGATTGAAGCTAAGATTTGTGTTTAAAAGTTATAGATATTAAGAATGTCTTTTAAAAATTCGGCAAGTTAAACACTGCCGTTTTTTTGGGGAGACAAGCGTTATATCCTTTCCTTGATTGAACTTCATTGGCAGAGTTTATCCTGAGGTAACGAAGGACTCCGTTCAAATGCATATCTTTGGTCAGCTTTATTTATATTTTATGATGATTTAGGCTGCTTTTGAAAAATATTTCTGCCTTAGCACAAAAAAACTCCTAACTCCTAACTCATAACTCATTTCTTTCCCCTACCTTTGCCGTCCGTAAAAAATCAAATAATATGAACGCAGTAGCATTTGTGCATGAGCAATTAGACACAAAAGGAAAAGCAAAGCTTCCAAATTTTAAAGCAGGTGATAATATCACTGTTAATTATAAAATTGTAGAGGGTACCAAAGAGCGTATTCAAAGTTTTAAAGGCGATGTAATTAAGCGCCAGGGAACCGGCGCAACTGCCTCATTTACAGTACGTAAAATGAGCGATGGTGTGGGTGTTGAACGTTTATTCCCCGTGTTTTCGCCAAATATCGAAAGTATTGTTTTACACAAAGTAGGTAACGTAAACCGTGCAAAATTGTACTACCTGCGTGACAGGAGTGGAAAAAGTGCCCGTATCAGCGAAAAAAGAAGAGCTGTTGCTAAAAAATAAGCTATTCTTACAATATACTTTAAAAGCGAAAAATAATTTTTTCGCTTTTTTTATTGCAAATATCCCAAATTGGTATTATTATTGCTCTGGAAACAGATATCAAATCCTCCCATCCTTCGCAAAGACTTTACCACTGATTATTTAAAAATTAAAAACTTTAAACCATGAGAAGGATTATTCTTTCACTTATCGTGCTATTTACCGTAGCTTTTTTTGTTTCTTGCGCCAGGGGCATCACTGTTGAGCAGGCCGCTAACGGCAAAGCCAGGTGTGGTAAAAACTACCTCCGCTAAATCATACTGATTAAATATTGCTGGTGTTACCCGTTAATGAAGGGTTAACTTAGTTATATTTATTAGTGCCGTTAGTTAATAATTGATTTATCTTTGCTGTCTAAATTAAGATTATGACTTTATCTATTTTAAACAACGTGCTGTTGCTGTCTATGCCCGGTGGCAGTGAGTGGATTCTTATTATTGTTGTGGTATTATTGATGTTTGGTGGTAAAAAAATTCCCGAACTAATGAGAGGCATTGGCCGTGGAATGCGTGAGTTTACCGATGCTAAAAACAATGTTAAGAGTGAGATTGAAGAGGGTATGAAAGAAAAAGAAACAGTAAATAAAACTAATTAAACCAGGATCTTTTTCCTGTATTTCGGCTGAAGTGCACCCTTTTTTACGGGAACACTTCAGCCGGTTTTTTATAAAATGAATCAGCATTCTCCTATGTTCATATTCCGGGATATACATCATTATCAGCATGAACTTACAGCAAACAATACCACCTGCGTTGATGCTGTGCAACACTACCTGCAACAGATTGATGCCCACAAAAAACTGAATGCCTTTACCGAAGTGTTTGCTGCTGAAGCATTACAGCAGGCTGCCATGCTGGATGAAAAAAGAAAAGCAGGAGAACCCCTTAAAAGGCTGCATGGTGTGGTTATAGCCATTAAAGATGTACTCTGCTACAAAGATCATACCGTTACTGCTTCATCAAACATGCTGAAAGGGTTTAAAAGTTTATATACCGCTACTGCTGTTCAGTGCTTGCTGGATGAAGATGCAATTATCATCGGCAACTGCAATTGTGATGAATTTGCCATGGGTAGCAGCAATGAAAACTCGGCCTATGGCAATGTTTTAAATGCACTGGATAATACTAAAGTGCCCGGTGGCTCTTCCGGAGGCAGTGCCGTTGCTGTGCAGGCTGGTTTATGCATGGCCAGTTTAGGAAGCGACACCGGAGGCTCGGTAAGACAGCCGGCAGATTTTTGCGGCATCATCGGTTTAAAGCCAACTTATGGCCGCATTTCCCGCTATGGATTGATAGCTTATGCATCGTCATTTGACCAGGTAGGTATATTTGGAAATAATGTAGCTGATATTGCTTTGCTGCTGGAGATTATGAGTGGTGAAGATGATTATGATAGCACGGCCTTGCAGTTGCTCCCGATAGCCATCGGGAGCAGTGGACAGTGGACAGAAACTATTCAAAAAAATGACGCTTCAAAGAAATATAGAATTGCATATTTTAAAGAAGCACTTCATCACCCATCGCTTGATAAAGAAATAAAAGAAAATATTCTAAACCTGGTTGAAAGCCTGCGGTCAAACGGGCATACGGTTACCGAAATTGATTTTGATTTGCTGGATTATGTAGTACCGGCATACTACGTATTAACAACAGCCGAGGCAAGCAGCAACTTAAGCAGGTACGATGGTATCCGGTACGGGCATCAAACAAAAGACAATATAAAAGATTTAACAGAGTTTTATAAGCAGAACAGAACCGAAGGTTTTGGCAAAGAAGTGCAGCGCAGGATCATGTTGGGAACCTTTGTTTTAAGCAGTGGTTATTACGATGCTTATTTCAGCAAAGCACAGCAGGTGCGCAGGCTTTTAATAAACCAGACCGATGCCATTTTTGCTGATTATGAAGCAGTTATAATGCCAACAAGCCCTACAACCGCTTTTGAGATCGGGCATAAAAACAGCGACCCCGTTGCCATGTACCTGGCAGATATTTTTACGGTATTTGCGAATTTAACCGGTATCCCGGGTATTTCGGTTCCGCTGTTTAAACACAGTAATGGCATGCCGTTTGGCCTGCAGATCATGACAAAAAAGACAGATGAACTAACTTTGCTGCAGCTGGCAGATTACCTGATAAAACAGCAATCATAAAATGGGTGTTATTTAATGAAAAGATTGTTATCTATATTATTCTTACAATTGTTTTTACTCACTGTACATACAGCGGATGCTACCGAAATGCAGCAACCACAGGTTACTGCCGATACTACCATCAATGAAGCTGAAGAAGATGAAGCCATTGAAGATATTTTAAAAAAGAGAACACCGCCGCCAAAAGAAAAAGTGCAGTACTTCAGCCAGGTTACTAAATATGGCTTTAAAAATTTATTTGCAAAGTATAATTACAACCCGCTATTACCTTACTCTTCGCAGATAAACCCCAATGCCGAAAGCTATATGCAGGATTACCTGAATGCACATTCAAAAAGCCTGCTGCAAATGAAAAACTGGGGCCAGCCCTATTTTAATCTGATCGACAATATTTTAAGCCAGTATGGTTTACCACGTGAGTTAAAATATGTTGCTGTAATAGAAAGTAATTTAAAAACAGGCGCTACCAGCTGGGTGGGTGCAGCCGGCCCCTGGCAGTTTATGCCCGAAACAGCCAGGCAATATGGCTTAGTGGTAAATAGTTATATTGATGAAAGGCGTGATTATATAAAAAGCACCCATGCAGCCGCCCGGTATTTATTAAACTCGTATAAAGTTTA
>JAOAUI010000166.1 GCA_030157685.1 Ferruginibacter sp.
ATGTAGATGAAGTGTACATTAAAACCATTGCCGAA
Organism: Ferruginibacter sp.; assembly: GCA_030157685.1. Classification (GTDB taxonomy): domain Bacteria; phylum Bacteroidota; class Bacteroidia; order Chitinophagales; family Chitinophagaceae; genus Ferruginibacter. Next base: position 36 of record JAOAUI010000166.1, read on the forward strand.
AAATTTGAGTTTGAAAAAAGGCTGATTGTAAAAGAATTAAAGAAGCATGGTATACTTTCTATTTTAACGCCACCCGAAAAACTTACCATTAATGCGGTGAATAAGTATTTGGAGTTGAAGGCGAGGCAGGCCATATAGCTGAACTTTAATACAATGCCAATTCATCCAGTACCTTTGTAAAAAAAATGGCACGCAAAGCAACATACAGAGAAAGATATACCAACAAATTAATAGAAGCTGGCGGGGAGCCTGTTAAAAAAGAGAGGAAAGAAAGAATTCCTATTGATCCTGCTATACAACTGCCCTATGCCGATGGGAAAGTTATTTTAATAGACAAACCACTGCACTGGACATCTTTTGATGTGGTGCGTAAACTGCGTAGTCTTATCCAGATAAAAAAAATTGGCCATGCCGGTACGCTTGATCCGCTGGCAACCGGCTTGCTCATTGTTTGCACCGGTAAGTTTACCAAAAAGATAAATGAATACATGGCGCAGGAGAAGGAATATACCGGCAGCATTACGTTGGGCGCCGTTACACCCACATACGACCTGGAAAGCGAACCCGAACAGCAAAAGGATTTTTCTTTTGTTACCAACAAAATGCTGCAATCAGCAACTGAAAAATTTGTGGGCGATATTCAACAACTGCCGCCCATGTTTTCTGCCATAAAAAAGGATGGTGTTGCTTTATACGAACTGGCAAGAAGGGGAGAAGAAGTGGAATTAAAACCACGTAGCATCAATATCAAATCATTTGAAATAACAGCCATTGAATTACCCGTTGTACATTTTAAAGTGATCTGCAGCACCGGCACATACATCCGCAGCCTTGCCAATGATTATGGCGCTGCTTTGGGCTGTGGGGGCTATTTAAGCAGTTTGTGCCGTACAAGAATTGGGGAGTTTAAGAATGAGGATGCAATGGGCATGGAAGCGTTTGAAGAATCGTTAATCGGTTAATCCGTTAACACGTTAATCCGTAAATACTTTGAAAAGTTAACTGCGTAATAGGTCTCCCCACGGATTAACTAATTAACGGATTAACGTTTTTAGAAAGGATAACTAATACCTATCGTTAAATTATAATTTTCGTAACGCCATTTTTTATATCGGTTGTCATTTTTAGTTGTGCCGGGATTAGCGGGGTCGGGAACCTGAACACCACGTTTAAACAAATTATTAAAGTTAATATCAGGTATCTGCCAACCATCATTTTTAGCCACATCGGGGCGTTTAAACCTAAAGCCAAAATCAAAACGCAAAACAAAATAATTAAAATCGAGCCTGAAACCTGTACCTAAAGAAACGCCCAGTTGTTTATACAGGTTGGCAAACTGAAACTGTGTACTATCTGTGCCGCCACCGGGGTTTGAATTTCTGAAATTCCACACATTGCCTATATCGGCAAATAAAGCACCTTTAAGTACCAGCGAGTTGGGGATGATCTGTGCAATGGTGTAGCGGTATTCAATATTTGTTTCCAGCTGTATATCGCCGGTGCGGTCGTTAAAAGAGTTGGAGCCATAAGGCGAAAGTGGTTGTCCTCCGCGGCCAATACCACGTACCGGCCAGCCACGCATGCTGTTGCTGCCACCGCCAAAATACTGTTTAAAGAAGGGGAGTGTGGTATCTTTTTTAGAGGCAATACCAATGCCGCCAAAGATGCGGAAAACAAATGCTGTTTTTGGCCGGCTTACAGAGTAAATATATTCCAAATCAGTTTTTACATACTGCTTCATATATTGTTTAAAAATGCCTAAGCGGCCCCATATCATACCCGACTCTTCTACATTTATTTTTAAACTGTGCTGCCGGTTAGGGTGCAAAGGATTTACTTTATTAATTCGGTAACCAATGCTGGAACCTGCAACGAGTGCTGTATTAAAGGAGTATCGCAGAAAAGGATTATCGGCCAGGGTTTTCTTAAAACTGTCAGTTTCATTATACAACCTGGCAAATTCAAAGTTGAGAGGTTTAAAAATCCATTGCCGGTTCTTTTTTGTCGTTCCTGAATAACCCACACCAAAATTAAACGACTGCAGGTTAAATAAATTGATACGGTTAATGTAAGAAAGCCTTGTAGTAATGAAAGACTCTGTACTGATAAAACGTCTATCGGAATTGAATTTTACAAAAGGGAATATCAGCCTGGGAAAAGAAATATTATTGGTAAAACTGACCTCATTGGAATTGATAAGATTTTTTCTGTTGTTACTGTCGGGCTTTAAATTAAATTCAACACCGGCCATTAAAGAATTAGTCATTTTTATTCCTTCCTTGTTAAGGTTCCGGTTTAAAAAAGAAATATTGCCCGATAAGCCCAGCAGGTTACCGGCATTGGCGGCTGTTACACTGTTAGTATTGCTCGATGCCGAGTAACTGGCTTCCAGCGAAGCCTCATAACCATATTTTTTTGCCGGCATCAGTTGCACGATCAGGTCTAGTTTATTCGAACTGTCTTTTGCTCTTACTTCCTCCACCACAATATTGGTGCTTTGCCATACACCCGCACGTGCATAGGCATTTAGCGATTTATAAAAATCTGACTGGTTGTATAAATTACCTTTTCGCAAATACATGTTCCGCACCAGTATCCTGGGCCTGAACAGATATTTATGATACAGCATGATAAAGTTTGTATCAGCTTTGCAGGTGTCACAACGTTTTCTTGTGAGATACCTTTTAGTCAGGCCGGGGTCATTAAGGTTGTCACCATTTCTGTAATCAGGTAAAAAATAAATATTGTTGATGTAGTATGGTTTCAGCCTGCTGCTGTCTTTTGGCGTTTTTAATACAACCGCCAGTTTAATAGTGGGAGAGTCCCTGGCAGCCTGCGCTTCGGCCAATAAACGTAACTGTTCAAAAATATCATCGGTGATGGTGGTTAAAGCAGCCACGGTGGTATCGCCACGCATTACCACTTCTTCGGATGTAAATTTATAATAACCATTGTTGCGGTACACTTCAACCAGCCTGTTTAGCTCACCTATTACTGCAGCCTTGGTTACCGGCTTGCCTTCTTTTATTAAAGTCTTGTCAATATTTTCAACAGCCAGTTTTTGCAGATCGGGTTTGCGCATAATGTAAGAGAAAGTATCAATCAGCGTAGGCTTGTTAACCTCTACTATGTAACTCACATGCACCCTTTGCTGATTTCCTTTTTTCACCGTATCTGCCGTAAACTGAGCTTTAGCTTTATAATAACCTACATGTAACATAGATGTTTCCATATTGCGGGCAGATTTTGCAGCGGAGTTACTGTCGTAAGCCGGTGGACTTACCAACACATGCCAGAAAAAAAGTTTATCTACCACTTTTATACGTGAACTATCATCCAACTGTGCATTTAACCGCTGCTTTAATGTGGCCCTTTCTTCTTTACTAAAATTTCCTCCCTTAACTTCGATCTTGTTTTTGGCAACGAAAGGTTTATCTTTTTGGTACTTTCTGGGAATGGTACAGGATACCATAAATAAACAAATGAAAACTGTATATTTCAATTGCTGTAGAAGACTGTATTTAATTAACGGGTTAACCTGCATAAAATATTAATAGCGACAATGTTAAGCAAAACACATACCAAATATATCCAAAGTTTGCAGCACAAAAAACTAAGAGATGAAACGGGCCTGTTTATTGCCGAAGGGCCGAAGGTAGTGATGGATCTGTTAAACAGCCGGAAATTTGTTTGTAAAGAAATTTTTGCTTTAAATAACTGGCTGCAGGAACAGAGCAAACAGCTTTCATTACTGAAGGATACGGTAATTACTGCCGTTGAAGATTATGAGCTTCAAAAAATATCAGCTTTATCAACCGCACATGCTGTGGTAGCTGTTTTTGAAAAAAGAAAACCGGTTTATAAAATTGAAACGGCGTTAAAAATTACTCTGGTACTTGATACAATACAGGATCCGGGCAACCTGGGTACTATTATCCGTATTGCCGATTGGTTTGGAATAGAAAATATTGTTTGTTCCGTTGGTTGTGCCGATATGTACAATGCAAAAGTGGTGCAGAGTACCATGGGCAGTTTGGGAAGGGTGAATGTGATCTATACTGATCTTATTGACTGGTTAGATGAAAACAGTAATGTGAAAATTTATTCAGCTTCGCTGGAAGGAGAGGATGTGAAAACTGTCGGGAAATTAAAAGAAGGTATATTGATCATAGGCAATGAAGCAAACGGGGTTAGCGATGAAGTGATGAATTTAGTAAGTGAAAAAATAAATATTCCAAGAATTGGAGAAGCGGAATCATTGAATGCAGCTGTTGCTGCCGGTATTATACTTTCGCATGTAAAGTGATTACTAAAAAAATCTTCTTACAACAACCGCCGTCAGGGTTTGCAACCGCTGACGGGGTTGTTTGAAACCCCCACGGCGGCTATCAGCCCCGTCGGCGCTTGAAAAAATCATCTAAACTGTATCGCCTTAACGGGTTTTATCTTTTTAATTAATAGCGAAGGAATTATCAGCGTTGCAAAAGAAACAACCAGTGTTGCCAGGCATATCAATAAAACCTGCCACCACACAACATTTGCATGTGCAGCATTCATGTAGTAAGCTTCTTCATTCAGTTTAATAAAACCTGTTTTTTCCTGTAGCCAGCAAATACCAAGGCCCAGCGCCGCACCGGCCAGTATACCGGTAATGGCAATTACCGATGTGTTGTATAAAAAAATCTGTTGTATTTTCCAGTCAGATGCACCCAGTGCCTTCAGTATTCCTGTCATGCGGGTTCTTTCCAAAACCAGGATAATTAAACAAGTAATCAGGTTTACCACAGCCACCACCATCATAATAATAAGCAGCATGGTTTTTATTTGCCCCTGCAGGGCCAGCCAGTCAAAAATGTTTGGATAAATTTGTTTGATAGATTTACTGTACCAGCTTTGTGGCAATTCGTCATAGATAAAATTATTTACAGTATCTATTTTTTTATAGTCTTTCAAAAATATTTCATAGCCGCCAATCTGGTCGGGCTCCCACAGGTTTAATTTACGGATGAGGTTGATATCACTTAATGCAAAGTTCTTATCATACTCATCAATGGAAGTTTTAAAAATGCCGGCAATTTTAAGCCAGCGTGCTGTTTTTGAGCCATCTTCCCTGAAGAAGAAAACAAAAACACTGTCGTTCAATTTTGCTTTTAGCTGGTTGGCTGTATAAGTAGAAATATTGATCTCGGTGCTGTAACCGCTATCTTTAAAACTTATCCATTTGCCCGATTGCAGGAATGGCTGCAGGCGGTTGAAATCGAAAGAAGAATCAACGCCCTTTAGCAAAACACTTTCAATATCTGCCTGAAACTTTATGATGGCCGATTTGGTGGCAAATCGTTCAACAGACTTTACTTCCGGCATCTGTTTAAGAAATTTTTCAATGGTATCATTCTGGGTAATGGGAAATTCCTCGGCAATACTTACCCGGTTTTGTACAGTCTGCTGTACCCTTACATGCCCCCAAAAACTAAAAACCTTGTTGCTGATCACCTGCTGAAAACCGTTTACAAAACTGAGGGCAATAATCATAATAGCCACGCTGATGGCAGTGGCGCCAATGGCCAGCCTGATGATGAACCTGCTGAATGTTTTTTGCCTGTTAAAGGCAATTCGTTTTGCTATGAAGACAGAAACATTCAATCGGTATAATTTTTGGTATCTTACAAATGTATTTTATTTAAACTTAACGATTACAGATAACATGGGAAAAGTTGAATTATGCAGTGCGGTACAAGAGGGCGATGCAAGGATGATGACCAAAGAGTCTAAAGCCCGGACCCAAAAAAATATCATGTTCCTGCTTTTAGCAGTTTGTTTTTTATTTAGCACGAATGCTTTTTCGCAAATGGCTGATGTGGTTTATAAAGAAAATATCAAGGCAGTAAGGTTTCATATGTATGGCGACCAGGAATCGTTACCGGTTTATAAAATTAACGGTACGGACCAGCTGGAACTAAATTTTGATGACCTGGATGCCAATGTAAAAAGTTACTATTACAGTTTTCAGCTTTGCGATTATAACTGGAACCCGATTGACATCAGCCCGTTTTTATACACCAAGGGTTTTACGCAACAGCGCATTGGTACGTACCGGTATTCGTCCATTGCATTAACCAGGTACACACATTACCAGGCTATGGTGCCCGACAGGAATACTTCCTTGACCATGTCGGGTAATTATATTTTAAAGGTTTTTTTAGATGGAGATACTTCTAAACTGGCATTTACCAGGCGTATGCTGGTACTGGAGCAAAAAGCAGCCATAGGCGGACAGATAACACAGCCATTTACACCGCAGCTTTATAAAACTCATCAGAAAGTTCAGTTCAATGCAAACATTAATGGCTTAAATACTTTTAGTGCTGCCCAGCAAATTAAAGTGGTGATACTGCAGAATAACCGCTGGGATAATGCTTTAAAAGATATTAAACCAACTTTTGTAAGAAGCAATACACTGGAATATTCCATGGAAAACAATTTGGTTTTTCCTGCAGGTAAAGAGTGGCGCTGGCTAGACTTACGCAGCCTGCGCCTGCAAAGTGACCGGGTTAAAAGAGCCGATTACCGCAAAGACGGAACCGATATGTATTTGTTTCCGGATGCCGACCGTACCGCACAGCGTTATGTTTATTTCAGAGACCTGAATGGCATGTATTTGGTTGAAACTTATGAAACCATAAACCCTTACTGGCAGGGCGATTTTGCCAACGTACACTTTAGCTTAGCCGCACCTAATGGCACACCTTATGCCGATAAAGATATTTACCTGGCCGGGCAATTAACCAATTATGAGTTTAACGATAAAACAAAAATGGTTTTTAATGCAGAGAAGGGTGTTTATGAATGCACGGCTTTTTTAAAACAGGGATATTACAATTACACGTACATAGCCGTTGATAAAAATAATCCCGCAATCAGGCGTGACCTTGAGGGCGATTATTGGGAAACCGAGAACACGTATACCATCCTGATGTATTACAAATCCTTTACCGACCGGGCCGATCAGTTGATTGGTGTTGGAAAAGTAAGTTCGAGAACGGATAAGCCGGGGATTAGTTTTTAAAAACTGATACTGGATACTTGATTCTGGATGGCGCTTTATAATTTAATGGCTTTTCAAATAGTGAGTATATCCAGTATCCAGTATCCGGCATCTTTTCGAAAACGTTTTTATAATTCAAACAATTCCTAACACTGATTTCCTTATCTTTGCCCCGGCAAGTCTTATACGGCCAGCTCCTGTTGAACTCCCCCAGGACCGGAAGGTAGCAAGGGTAGATGGTTGAGCGGTGCGATGTAAGTAACTTGCCATTTTTTATGCCCTGCCCCCAACCCCTAAAGGGGAGCTTTTGCACTCCGCTTTTGCAAACTGTGTACATCTAAGTAAAAGTTTTTAAATGATAGTGTTTCAATTATTTTACTTTTGCGGTACTCATAAAACTTTAAACTTAAATATTATCTAACAATGAAATTTTTCATCGATACCGCCAATCTTGATCAAATTAAAGAAGCAAACGACCTTGGAATTTTAGACGGTGTAACCACCAACCCTTCTTTAATGGCAAAAGAAGGCATTAAAGGACAGGAAGCCGTGATGGCTCATTATAAAACTATTTGTGAAATGGTAGATGGCGATATCAGCGCCGAAGTTATCTCTACCGATTTTGACGGTATAGTTGCCGAAGGCAAAAAACTGGCAGCCATTCATCCAAACATAGTTGTAAAAGTACCAATGATAAAAGACGGTATAAAAGCATTGAAATGGTTTACCGATAATGGAATAAGAACCAACTGTACACTTATATTCAGTGCAGGACAGGCAATACTGGCTGCAAAAGCAGGTGCAACTTATGTTTCGCCATTTTTAGGCAGGGTAGATGACAGTGGATGGGATGGTATGGACCTGATTCACCAAATGAGGCAGATATTTTCTATGCAGGGTTACAAAACTGAAATACTGGCTGCATCAATCCGCAACCCATTGCACATTATTAAATGTGCCGAAGCCGGTGCTGATGTTTGTACCTGCCCGCTTGATTCTATCCTGGGATTATTAAAACATCCATTAACGGATATTGGACTGGCTAAGTTTTTAGAAGACGCAAAGAAATTTGCTTAAATAGTTATTCTGCCATAAAAAATGCCCGGCAATTCTTTCTGAATTACCGGGCATTTTATTTTTGTGGTTATAATTATTTACCTTTTTTGCTTTTTGATTTGTTCATGATCTCATCCATGGTTTTTAGTTCGGGGTCGGGTTGTTGTTTTATATAGATGGTGAATTCCTTTACTATTGCAGGGTTATCACGCAGGCTCACTTTTACATCAATTTTTTGTGCGGTAAAATCCCTGTCAATCCATAAACTGTTGCCACTGAATTTTCCGGCCGACGCCCAAAAGATCAGGTGCGTACTATCAAGCGGAAGGTATTTGCCGTTTGATAACTTGCCATCAATATTAATGTAATTGAAAGTGCCTTTTTTCAGGCTGTCGGTATACAAATTAACATAAATGCTTTCCACTTTTTGTGCTTTGGCAAAAAAGGAACAAAGTATAAATAAACTAAGTAAATATTTCTTCAATTGATTTGTTTTGTGCAAAGATTGAAAAAATAATGCCAGAAATGCGTTAACGATGTCCGGTAAATGTTAAAATTTAGTTGTGAGGTAATTCTCATGCCGTTTGGCTTCCATCTCCATATATATCCATCAGCTTTTGCATACTGTCTTTTAAATTGCCCGAACCTTCATCAAAAAGGCTGTCTTTCATTTTTTTGCTTGCTTTATTATCAGTTGATTTTTTGATGATCGCTCTTACATCTTCCAGTTCATCAAAATAAACAGGGATATTTTTTTCGTAGAAAGAATTAACAGCTTCGATGGTAATTAACAGGTCTTCGTATTCAGTAAGTATGTTGTAAATTTCTTTTACATTTTCCAGGGAATGCCTTCTGGGTATTCTGTTAAATAATGATTGTAAAGTAGTTTCCGTTGTATTCATGCCGTTTTTTGCTGTAAAACAAATGTACAGTAATGTGGTGTAGCAGTTTAAATTAATATCGGGCACTGCAAATTTTTATAAGTTGATGACATATTTATTTTTTGCAGAGAAATATTTAAAAATAAAGGGAGCAACAAAAGCTGCTCCCCGTTATCTGTAAAAATTAAACAAAACTCACTTATTTTTTTGGCATCAATACGGCATCAATTACATGCACCACACCATTTGAACCCGTTAAATCAGCTGCAGTTACATTAGCACCATTAATGGTTACTTTGCCATCTTTAATGGCTACAGTAAGTTCTTCGCCCTGTAATGTTTTAACTTTCTGGCCATCTTTTAAATCGGCAGCTTTAACAGTACCTGCAACTACATGGTAGGTTAAAATCTTTGTTAAAGCATCTTTACTTTCGGGCTTCAGTAAACCCTCAACAGTACCGGCAGGTAATGCGGTAAATGCAGCGTTGGTTGGGGCAAATACGGTAAAAGGACCTGCGCCTTTTAGCGTTTCAACCAAACCTTCGGCAGTTACTGCTGCAACCAAAGTTGTGTGGTCAGGTGATCCGATTGCAACATCAACGATGTCTTTGGGTTCAGCTGGTGCCATTACTTCTTCTTTTACAGTGTCTGTGGTTGCTGCTGCAGTTTCTGTGGTTTTGGTTTCGCCATTACTGCAGGCTGTAAATGTAGCAGATGTGATTACTACAGCTGCAAGCATGTTTAAAATGTTCTTTTGCATAAAATGTATTTTTTAGTTTTCTTATTAACAAAAGCATTATTGAATTGTTTGCCGATTGCAAAAGAAAATGACTGAAAAGTGAAGTTGTCTAAGCTTCCTTTGGTTTAAAATATTTTTCTTAAACAGTTTGAGGTATTTGTATTTATAAAGCGAGGGTTTCAGTCTCTAATTTCTATCAGCCAAAAATATTTCAAGGCTATCATTATTGTTTCCTGCTTTTATCCATTCTTTAATCAGGTCACTGTCAATATCTTCGTAGATATCCATTTTTTCACGGTTAGCCGATAAAGATTTTATTGGAATCAGCATCAGGTAGTGTGGTTCTACATATTCGGGATGATGATCTAAAGTGTATCCCTGTACTTGAAGATATTTATAGCCTTTCTGTTGCAAATTATTTAAAGCCTCATTTGTCAGTGGTTTGTGGCTTAGAAAATTGTTTTTTACTTCGTTCGTCATAAAACTGATTTTATTATATAACAAACCTACAGTAACAAAGTTTAAATATAAATGTAAGAGTAAGAGACTAATAGAAAACCAGGTTAGGTTTTTTTATAAGGATTAATTTTAGAGAACGATCTTCATCATGCAAACACTGTTTTCAACATTCAGATATTGGCCATAGTTTGGTATGATTGTGTAACCGGCTTTTTGATATAAATGTATTGCTTCGGGTTGCTTTTTGCCCGTTTCTAAAATGCATTCAGCATAATTCATTTCTGCAGCCCACAGTTCCAGCTCTTTTAAAATATTCAGGCCAATGCCATGTCCACGGTATTGAGGCAATACAAACATCCTTTTTATTTCAGCTTTTGTGTTGTCATATTTTTTAAAAGCGCCACAGCCAATTGCTTTGTCATCAACATAACAAACTATTACATTACGTATGGCTGCAATCTTATTAAACCGGGCATAAAAAGCATGTTCATCACCGTCTCTCACCCTAAGGTCTGCATCAAGCAGGGCAACCAGGTTTTGAAAGTCGGGGTTATATGAATCGGTTCTGTTAAAAGTGGTCATAACGCTAAGATATTTATTTTTTTAAATCATCCATATTGCGCTTTGTTTTATAGTTGGCAGTAAAACTCTAAAACCCCCGCCAGTTGAGAAAAAGGGGCATTTATTTCTTTTTTTCATTTATTGGAGTATATTTGTCCTCTGTCACAGGAATTTTTTATCCTTCTGAATACACCACCCCCCAATCAATACAACACAGTAATTTAATCCCGAATTCAATTCCTATTGAAGCACTTCCCCCGTTAACAGGACTTTGTATTGCTTAAACCTCTATAAACCAAGTATTATGAGTTTGCTTCATCTCAGCATCCACAAATGGATTTTATCCGGCCTGAAATTAATTTTCATTACCGGCCTGTTTTCTTTAATCAGCCTTTCTTCAAAATCGCAGCTTCCCGGCCAATTACCGGTTAACCTGAAAACCTTTAAAGTAAAAGCGGAAAATAATACCAGGGTAAAGATTTTCTGGACATCCTTATATGAAAAGGATAATGGTTATTTTGAAATACAGCGTTCGGCTGATGGGGTGAATTTTAAAACTGTAGCCAGGATAACCGGTATTAACCTGTATGGTATTTCAACAGATTATATCTTTTTTGACAGCCTGCCATTAAAGGGTATTTCTTTTTACCGGTTGAAACAACTTGACATAGTTTATAATGACAGGTTTTCTTATTCACCTATTGAAAAGGTAAGATGTGCCGAAGCCGAAATTTCATTTGATATTTTTCCAAACCCTGCCCCGGGTACTGAATTTAAAATAAGCCTTTTAAAAAACGTACCGGGAAATATTGATGTAATGGTTTTTGATCAATCGGGCAAGTTAAGGCTGCAACAGCAATTCAGTAACAACAATAGCGTTACTGTTTACCATCAGTTAAAGGCAGGATTGTATAATGTGAAAATAACCTGCAAGGAATTTACTGAAACCAGGAAGATAATAATACAGTAAACAACCTGGTCTATTGAAGTGATCATCAAGGCTGGGGAACTTTGCCCTGTTTTATATTTTCAATTATCTCTTTCAACCTGTACTGGTATCCTTTTACTAAATCCACATCGCTCACTTCAATGGAACTGGCAAAATCCATGAACGAGTCTGTATGATTTTCACGCTTACCTGTTTTTACATTTACATGAATGAACCTGGTCCACATCAATGATTTTATATGCGTATGATTTTCGTCCATCATCAGCATTTCTACCAATAGGGAACCCGGTTCAAGCTTTATTAAAGCACTCATCACAGATACCCGTTCATTGTATGCAGCGGGCCGTATATAGCTGATCTCATGTGCGGCAACCAGCCAGCTTACTCCCTGTTTATAAAAATCAGTAAGGTCAAGACTGTATTCAGTTTTCAGGTGGTCTTCACGTGCATTTAAAAGATAATCAATATAACGGCCATTGTTTAAATGCCCGAACAGGTCGCAATCGGTAAAGCGGATTGTGTAAAAAGAATGAGGTGTTTTATTCATAAGGATTGGTCAGTTTTATTTATAGAGAATAGCTGTAGTGTATCGTTTTCATTGGTTATTTCCTTACTGAAACTGAAACCAAGTTTCTGTAGCAATTGTATGGAAGAAACGTTTTCTTTAAGTGTTGTTGCCAGAATGGTTTGATGCTGGTTTGACTTAAGCAAATCAGCCAATACAGCTGCTGATGCTTCAAATGCATAACCCTGTTTTGCATGATTGGGAAGAAAAGCAAAGCCGATATCATGATGCTCCAGGTAATTTCGTTTGATTAAGGTAACAACGCCAACTGTAGTCTGAGTGTCCTGCAAGGTTACAACCCGGTAATGTATATCTGCGTTGCTGAGTATCTTTTGAATGTATCGTTCCGCATCTTCTTTGGTGTGTACATTTCTGTCGCCAATAAATTTTATCCAGCCTGCGGTGTTTACCAGTTCAAAAATAAATGGAGCATCAGCAAGGGTTAAGGTGCGTAACAACAGGCGCTCTGTTTTGTAATTTGTTTGCATCTGATATCTTATCTTACAATGGTTCTGAAAGTTAAATTTATTCTGGGCTTTAATATTTTTTTTGTTGGCGGAAGCCTGTGCAACCAGTGGGTTTGCGTAGTATCTTTCATTATCAGCAGGCTGCCGTGTTCCAACATCACAGATACTGTTTCTTTGGTTGCTTTGTGTTTAAAAGAAAATTTTCTTTCTGCACCAAAACTTACCGAGGCTATGGCACCATTCTTTTTCAGATCTTTTTCGCCGTCACTGTGCCAGGCCATCCCTTCTTCGCCGGTGTGGTATAAATTAAGCAGGCAGCTATTAAAATTTTCTCCTGTTTCTGTTTCTATTTTTGATTTTAATGCCAGCAGTTCTTTAGTCCAGGGTAAAGCTATTTTGGTTCTGTTTGAGTAGGAGTATTCAAAAGCAGTATCACCATACCAGGCTGCTTTGCGTTTGGTGATGATGAGTTTTCCAAGTATAAAGGCTTCATCATTCTTCCATTCAATATAATTGAGTAAATTAGTGAAATAATGATTGGCTTCCTGCTGAGAGAATAATTTTCCATAATAATTTACAATGCCATCTTTTGGCAGTAAATTTTTTGTGCTGTCTATGTTGTCGCCGAATAAATCCATGCTGTTGTTCTTACTAATTATATCTGAAAATGAAAATTACAACACCAGTTGTGTGTACAGCCTGGTAAGGGTTTCATACGGGTCGGTACAAAAACCCGGGTGTACTTTTGAAGTTTGAATAATGGTGCTGCGTGTGGCTGTAAGCCAGCGAAACCGGCCGGCAATATCTAAACTTCCAATTGGTCCGGCATCTGCACTGCCATTACAAATACGTTCAAAAGACTGTAAGTTCTGTAACAGCTCCTGTTTATCAATTTGGGTACAAAAAATTTGTAAACGTTCATCATTTAAACTGTACAGCACCTGTAAAAAATTAAGTTCTCTGCAATACAGTATTACCCCAACGTTCAGAAATTCTTCACGCTCTACCTTTGGTACAACACGTACAACGGCATATTCAAATAAGTGCGTTTGCTGCATGTTGGGCTTCTTTTACAAAAATGGTTGAATTAACAAAACGTGTTTCTAAAAACTGAGTATACATCTGCCGGTGATCATCGGTGGATTGAAAATTGGTATCACCAACCAGCCATACATCCGGAATTAAATTGACAATAGCACGAATCCGCTCGTTGGTTAGTACTAAATGAAAAGCTGTATCCACTGCTTCTATTTCGGTAGCCTGTTTCAGCAGCACATGATCTTTTATTAAAGTAAATGGACGCAATGCCTGTTCCTGCCAGTTTTTCGGATTGTGATGAAAATAGAGACAGGCTCCATGATCTATCAGCCACAATTCTTTATGCCACCACAACATATTGGTGTTACGTACAGTGCGGTCCATATTGGTTAATAAACAATCCAACCAAACAATCTGCGATGCAAGTGTTACATCTACTGTTGTAACCGCAGGGTCAAAACTGATGGAGCCCGAAAGATAATGCAACGCCAGGTTTAAGCCCGTGCTTGCTTTCAGCAGGTCCTGTATTTCTTCATCAGGTTCTGTTCTGCCAAAAGCTTCATCAATATTTGCAAAAACAATTTCGGGCACCCGAAGCCCGAGTGTTCTGGCAATTTCACCACCAATCAGTTCAGCAATCAATGCTTTTACGCCCTGCCCTGCGCCACGAAATTTAAGTACGTACATAAAACCGTCATCGGCCTCAACAATAGCCGGTAAAGAACCTCCTTCACGCAACGGCGTAATATAGCGGGTAACATTAACGGCCCTTATTTCCAGCAGGCTACTATTCATGCAGCTAATTTAATTCTTTTAAAACTAAACGGACTTTTTGTGATTTTGTGCTAAAGGCATTTGTTTATTTAAAACGATTGATTACTTTAGAGATATTAAAATTAAAACAGATGGATATTGTAAGAGAAAAATGGCAGCACATTATTGAAATGGAATTTGAAAAGAGGACAGGGGTTTTGGATTTGTCTTCGTGTGAATTGTATGAGGTTCCTGTGGAAGTTGGTAAAATGGATTGGCTGATTGAGCTTAATTTGAATCTAAATCAAATCACGAGAATCGGAGGCTTAGATGAACTTAAGAATTTAGAAATTCTAAAGTTAGCAGCCAATAAAATTATAAAAATTGAAGGTTTGAGTGAATTGAAAAAATTAAAAGAATTATATCTAAGCAGCAATCAAATAGAGATTATTGAAGGATTAAAGGATTTAACAAGCCTAAACCAACTTGTTTTAAATTACAATCATATCAAGGTTATTAATGGATTATCCGAATTAAAATATCTAAGCTCATTATTGCTTAGTGATAATCAAATAGTTAAAATTGAAGGTATAAATGATTTACAGAATTTATTTGTAATTTATTTGACCAATAATAAAATTGATAAAATAGAAGGATTGACAGGATTAAATAAATTGACCGCTATTTATCTCGAAGGCAATAATATAAAAAGTATTTATCCAGTACTACCTTTTTTAAAAAAAGGTTTTGAAATAGATTTAAATACAACACAAAAAGTTAGAACTAATTTAATTTCTTTGGGTAACAATCCCATATCCGACCCACCAATCGAAATTATTCAACAAGGCACCGGGGCCATTCTAAAATACTTTGCAGAGAAAAGGACGTACAAAGCCGAAAAATTAGAAATCCTCAAAATCATCCTGGTAGGCAACAGCCAGGTAGGCAAAAGTAATTTTAGCCAGTTTTTGCGGGAAGGGGTTATCAATGCTGAAACAAAATCAACCCATGTGCTGGATATTCAAAAATGGGATGCTGATTTTTTAATTTCAGAAAAAGGCACCAAAACACGTTTGCACCTGTTTGATTTTGGCGGACAGGATTATTACCACGATGCACACCGCATGTATTACAGTTATGATACTGCTTACGTTTTGCTCTGGGATACCATCAGCAATGAATACCAGGAACAAAAAGAAATGATTGATGGTGTGAAGGACACCATACTGTACGAAAACTTTCCCTTGCCCTATTGGCTGCAATCAATTAATTACACACTGGATGGTAAATATGTAGATACCTACGGTGCTCCGGTAAATGAAAATGCAAATATTGAACCGGTAAAAGAAAACGTATCTAAAGCCCCTCCCATACTGGTTTTGCAAAACAAGATAGACATTGCCAATGGCAAACTTAACCAGGAAGAACTGAGTGCAAGGTATCCAAACATCTGGGGCTACTTTGGCGTATCACTTCTTAAAAGAAAACGTACCGAAGTGTTGAAAGAACTGTTAAGCGATTATCTGTATTCGCTTAATTTAACCGGGCGCATGCTGTTGAGTTACCAGCTGGATATTGTAAAGCATTTCTCTGCTAATGCGGATAACGTGCTGCATGTATATACACTTACTGAATTTAAAGATGCCTGCATTAATATCATTAATGATGAAACCGTTGTTTTTGAAGAAAGGGATGCACTGATAATGGCGCATATTCTTAACAATACAGGCATTGTACTTTTTCACCAAGATCCGGTTGAGCCTTGCATATTCACTGATATCGGTATCCTGAATGAACAGATAAAAGTGATCATGGATTCTGCCCGTAAAGGGAATGATAAAGGGGTGTTCTTAAAAAAAGATGTTTTTAAGGAAATGGATACAGTGAGCAGGGAAAAAATACTGCAACTGTTGTCATCTAATAAATCAATCATCAAATTAAACGAAAAAGAATACCTGGCTCCGCAGTTTTTACCTACCGCAGCTGATAAGTCAATACAGTTTTTCCTGCATACTTTCAATCATTTGCAGATGCGGTATGTATATCCTGCCTATTATCACAAGTCTATACTGCTTAACCTTTTTGCTACATATGTAGAAGGCATAAAAGATAATTTTTCCATATCGTCTAAAACATTCCCTTTCTGGCGCAACGGGATAATTGTTAGTAAAGGTGAGGGGGTAAATAAGGAAATGGTTTTTATTGAATTTGTAAAAAATAAGAACAATGCTTTGATCAACATTAAAACGATGGTACCATTTTCGGGAAAAAGACTGGAAGGCGAGATTGAAAAACTGATAGACACGCTGAACAGGGGATGGACAGTTGAGAAGGAAGTATCTGTTGACAGTGAAATATTTATTCCGGTGGAAAAGCTGACTGAGAAATTCAACACCAGGCAGTTTGAGTTTGTACGGGAAGGCAAGCGCTTTAAAATAAATGACTTTAAAGAGTTGGTACATTTTGAAAACAGACCCCAGCGGATTTTTATTTCTTACTCATCTTTAGATAAGGAGTATTTAAAACAATTTACCACCCAGATTATATCACTGCGTAATGAAGGGTTGGTGGAAACATGGGATGACAGAGAGTTACAGGCAGGAGATAAATGGGATATTGTTATTAAAGAACAACTGGATAAAGCAGATTATGTGATACTGTTTATTTCGGCCAACTTTTTAAACTCAGGTTATATAAGGGATGTGGAATTAAAGAAAGCACTGGAAAATAACACCAGGATAATTCCTGTTATTATTGATTATTGTACCTGGAACTATGATGACACGTTGAATAAGATACAGGTTTTAAACAAAGACAACCCTTTAACTTCATATTCGCCCATCAGTAAAGGATGGGTTGAGGTTATAAAATCGCTGAAGAATATCCTCGAAAAATAAAAAATAACTGGCATGAGTTGATCCGGCAGGATTAACTCATGCCAGTTATAATAAATTTTATCAGTCTTTTATATCCAGCAATATCTCCTGCCCGTCTTTCACTGCTCTTACATCGCCATACTTGCCCACCTTTAGTTTTTGATATTCATTTTTAACCAGCACTCTACCTTTTTTATTAATGATGCCATAAAGACCGTTCATTTTTGTAACGGCAAGTGATCCATTAAACTGGGAAATGGATTCATATTCATTCTGAACAATTACTTTTCCTTGTAAATTAATGATGCCGATTTTTCCACCCATGGTAGTAAAAGCAAGATTATCACTTCCAAAAGATCCAATCTTTTCGTATTCCGGTTTAACAAGCTCTTTTCCACTTGTATTGATCATGCCTACCAGCTTGTTTTTCCATACAAGTGCCACACCTCCTTTACCAAATCTGCCAATTCTGTCGTACTCTTTACTTATTTCCTGGGCAAAGCTTTGCAGGGTAAATACCGTTAACAGCAGGAAGATCAATTTTTTCATAACAGTTTTATTTTGGTTTAAAATTTAGTGTATAAAGATATTGTATCAGACGGGAAAAAACAGAAAAATTAATATTGCAGTATTATTACAGGCAACCTCTTAATTCTTCACTGTATTCGCTGATAAAGGATTTGCCATAGGTTCCACTACCCGAATAATCCTGCTTAATAACAAAGAATAATCCTTTACAATAAGGATGGTCATCAGTATTATTTCTTACCCACATGGTTCCTCTTTTGTAGCGATACAGGGGAATGCCAAAACTGTTTTTTTCAATCAGCCAATCTGCATCTGAAATTCCTATCTTATGAATTTTTAAAATGGCAGGATTTTTTAAATAACCTTTCATCAATGCTTCAGATGGGGCATCCCGATACTGAAATAAATTATTTTCCATTTTAAGCAACGCAATTTTAGGGGCGCAAATTGGTTTTAGTTCATCCAAAGCTGCGTTTATTTTTGAAACAGCGCCGGTATTTGCATTCCAACCTTTTTGAGTCGTTATGAAATCTTCACGCCCTTTTTTAGAAACTGCCCTGAACATCCAGCTATATCCTCCATTGTATAAACCACTGGTGCCACTGGTAAAATTTTCGGCAGCTGTTTTGGCAGTGGCAATTTCTTTTAAATAAAAATCTATCATTCTCTTAATCTCCGGGTTTTCAACCTTAGTTAAACACTCCAGCAACTCAAATCTGTTTGCTGCTACCAGTTTCCATATAGCCGGGTTTTGGGTGTACGACAGAAATGTATTGGGAAGTGTTGAAAATTCCTTGTCAATGATCTGAAATAATTCTTCCAGTTTATTCTTCTCAGATTCATGTTCGGCATTATCTTTAATGTAATAGGTTGGCCAGCTGTTGCTGCCGGTAAGTGCAGCAAGATTAAGCTTATACTTTTGGCTGAGGCATAATAAATAACCTGCAACCACGCTTTTATATTTTCCGGTCCTTGCATTAAACGCATCCTGATCAAAATACGGATATACAGAATTGGCTTTATACCATTTTAATGCATCGGGCCTGTTTTTAATTTCCCAGGCAGTAACATCTTTTGTACCCAACTGGTACATGCCATCTTTTTTCTGAAATACTTTCATGGTTTTTAATGCAGCTCCTTTGTCAACAGCAATAACTATATCGTTTACATTCAGGTTGCCATCATATGCAGGATCGGCAGCGGGATTATACAGCGGATTTTGGGCGCTTTGTGCATTAACAGTAACAGCAAAAAAAACTGCGAGTGCGAAAAAAGATAATTTACAATTCATCAGTTTGGGTTTTAATAAATTATTCAAGGCAGGTAAATAAGAATTATAAACCGCCTGTTAGGCATATGTAATTGGGTAAAAGTAATATTTGATGCGGCAAAATCAAATCTTTTTTGGGTTAATAATTTGCAACTGCTGTAGGTGGTTAACCGGCTGTCTATACATCAGCATCAAGATAAAATCATGCTTAAATTCATGATATTGGTCAGTTCGGAAAATAATCCGGCCGGATTATTTTAGTTTTAAACCATGAAAACGAAACTGGAAAATAAGTTCAATCATCTCTGGCGGCTTATCGGTAACACACCCATGATAGAGATCATTTACCGCTATAAAAATGTCTTAGGGAAAGTATATATAAAGTGCGAACATTATAACCTTACGGGCAGCATCAAAGACCGTATGGCCTTATACATTCTTCAACAAGCATACCGGTCCGGAAAAATAAAACACAATGATATTATTGTAGAAGCCACCAGCGGCAATACAGGGATTTCATTCAGCGCCATTGGGAAGGCCCTGGGCCATGATGTTAAGATCATCATGCCCGATTGGCTAAGCAAAGAAAGAATCAATATTATTGAAAGCCTGGGTGCCGAAGTGATATTGATGTCGAAAGAGAAAGGAGGTTTTTTAGGCAGCATAGCATTAAGTGAACAAATGGCAGTTGCTGACCCTTCCATTTTTTTACCAAGGCAATTTGAAAACAGCTACAATGCCGAAGCTCATGAAAAAACAACCGCTAAGGAAATCTGGATGCAACTGCAGGCCATTGACATTAACCCCGATGCCTTTGTTGCAGGCGTAGGTACCGGCGGAACGATAATGGGAGTAGGAAAATACCTCCGGTCAAGAAATCCAGACATAAAGATACATCCACTGGAACCTGCAGAATCTCCAACACTTTCTACCGGTTATAAAGTTGGGTCACACCGCATACAGGGAATATCAGATGAATTTATACCGGCCATTGTAAAGCTTAACGAAATGGACCCTGTTATTAAAGTATCTGATGGCGATTCTATTTTAATGGCACAAAAACTGGCGAAAACTCTGGGATTGGCTGTGGGCATTTCATCCGGTGCAAACCTGATTGGCGCCATCCGGTTACAACATCAATCTGAAAAACCTTTAAATGTAGTGACGGTATTCAGCGACAGCAATAAAAAATATTTAAGTACCGACCTGATGAAAGAAGAGCCGGTTAAGGAGGGGTATATTACACCCGATATTGAATTGCTTGACTATGATGCTTTCAACAGGATGTAGATTTTTCTTAATCATGTTTCTGCTGCACGAAGGCTATCAATGGTGAAAGGCAGAAAAAAAATTATTGTGCCAGCAGTTTTTTCCTGATTGCTTCAAATTCTTCTTTTGTAATTTTATTATTGAGGTAGAATTCTTCCAGCCTTTTTATTTCAGTTTGCAGATCTTTTTTTAACCGGTTCCTGTATTCATCGGGCACCACCAGTTCGCTGGGTACGCCTGCAATATTTTCAATGGCATGATCAAAAGCCATATGTATCTCTATATCCATCCTGTCTGCATTGTTTATAATGAGCGTACCAATGATGGTTATATACGCATTGCCTAATATAGAAATGCCAAATCCTTTCAGTTCCTTTACCCGCAGTTGCCGGTTCTCCAGCGAGTGGTGGGTGATATCGGTTATAATGTTCACATATCTGAATCTGCCCCGGTTGCCCGTGGTTTTACCAAATTGAAGCACCTGTCCTTTATATATTTTAAAACCGCATGAAGTATACAATGTATCATCAGCAAAAGCCGGCCTGTTCATAGCAATAGCCTGCTCTTTGCTTATTCTGTATTCTTCCGGAACAATCAGCTCGCTGCTGATACCGGGTAAGCGGTTGCCAATGGCCAGGTCAAAAGCCAGGTTGAAATTAACGATCCCTTTTGAACCGTCTTTATAAACAATAGCCGCCGTTACATTAATGCTGGCACTGCCTGTTGGGGACAAACCATACTTCGACAGATCTTTCACCACCGCAGCATTGTTTTCCAATGAACCTGCACGTACGTCATTCTTTAAACTAATGTAACGGAATCCGATAAAGTCATTGGCGGTTTTACCAAAATGCAGGGTTTGGCCTTTGTATATTTTAAAACCGCAGGAAGTGTAAAGGGTATCATTCTCAAAGCGATGGTTTTTATCCTGTGCAGCCAGCAGCAGCGGACAAAGCAGTATGAAAAATACAAATTGTTTCATTGGTTAAAGATGAAGAATAAAGAAACAAAATTTTATTTAAAGGGGATGATTTAATTGAATTAAGTGATGCTGTAGATTTTGAAGAAAGCTGATTATGTGATGTTATTTAATCCCCTGGCTAAAGCCAGTGGCAATTCAAATCTCAGCTTATAATTCAAATTTCAGTTTGGCTAAAGCCGATTATGTTTTGTTATTTAATCTACTGGCTGAAGCCAGTGGCAATTCAAAATAATAAAAAATCTTCTTCGCTTCAATAAAAGCTCCCCAAGGGTATGGGGTACAAGTGAGATTCTTCTTTTCTTTTACTAAAAGAAAAGAAGAACAGAACAAGTTCACAACGATGTTGAGAAAAGTAATTCAGCTTGTCCCAAAATTGTTTAACGGGGATTTGGGTGGATTGAAAAGATTAAAAGGATTTACTTTTATTAATCAAACAAATCCTTTTAATCTACCCAAATACCCGTTCAGACTAATTAATTATTCCGCTTCTCATAGCCCGGCTGCTTCGGCTCCATATATCCTTTGTTCTT
>JAOAUI010000167.1 GCA_030157685.1 Ferruginibacter sp.
CGGGTGAATAAAGCAGAACCGTGCGGAGTTGGTAAATTATCTATCTCCATTTCCAGTTGACGGATATCTTCTGTACCACGGCCATCCAAACGTTTTCTGTCGTTCAGGATCATATCCCTAACCACATAATACTGTAGTTCGCCGGTATAATGACCAATCAATGCCTTGTCTTCGTCTGGTAATTCTTCGCCTAAAAATTCAACCACTTCCTGGTGTAAAGCTTTGTAAGCGTCGCTTCTTTCGTGCTTGGCTGATGCAGAAGCAGAGATGGCATACATTTTATCTTTAGCAAAAGCAGTGATCTTTTCGTTTAATTCTTCGTTGCGGTAAGGTTTTGTGTAATCTCTTTTCACGTTGCTTCCAACCAAATCCCTTAATTGCTCCTGCGCCTTAACCTGTAATTGAATTGCAGCATGACCGGCTTCAATAGCTTTAATAAGGTCTTCTTCCTGGCACTCGTTACTTTCGCCTTCCACCATCATAATATTCTTATCGGTAGCAGCAATCAGGAATTCAAAATCAGATACTGCAAGTTGTGTACGGGTTGGGTTGATGATGAGTTCTCCATTGATCCTTCCTACACGAACTTCAGAAATAATTTCCTGGATGGGAATATCTGAAACAGCCAATGCAGCCGATGCAGCCAAACAAGCCAGAGAATCGGGCATTACTTCGTCATCAGATGAAATAAGCGATACCAACACCTGTACTTCGCACAAATAATCTTCGGGAAACAAAGGCCTTAAAGCCCTGTCTATTAATCTTGAGGTAAGAATTTCGTAATCATTCAGGCGGGCTTCTCTTTTAAAGAAAGAACCCGGGATACGGCCTGCAGAACCAAATTTTTCCTGGTAATCTACTGATAATGGAAAAAATCCCTGTCCGGGCTTAGGTTCTTTGTTGGCAACAACAGTTGCCAGTAAAATACAATTGCCCTGGCGAACGGTTACAGCACCATCGGCCTGGCGGGCCATTTTACCTGTTTCGATGGTTACCTCACGGCCACCACCTATATCAAATTTTATTGATTTTGGGTTTAATAAAGACATAATTCGATTTTGGATTGTCCCGATACCTGCCTGTCGGCAGACAGGGCTATCGGGAGATGATTAAATACTGTAAAAAGAATAATTCCCAACTGAAAAAAATAGTTGGGAATTAAATTATTTACATAGTGGATAGTTTATTTACGTAAACCTAATTTCTCAATTAAAGCTCTGTAACCGGTAAGGTCGTGCTTGCTGAGGTAAGTTAGTAAACGCTTGCGCTGACCTACCATCATCATTAAACCTCTTTGTGAAGAGAAATCTTTTTTGTTGGTTTTCAGGTGGTTTGAAATGTGGTTGATACGCTCTGTTAATAAGGCGATCTGTCCTTCAATTGAACCTGTGTTGGTAGCTTTTGCTCCAAAAGTGGTGAAAATGTCTGCTTTTTTTTCGATTGTTAAATACGGCATCTTTGTTTTTTTAATAACGTCTTTGTTATGTTTCTTTTTTAAATTGGTTGCAAAAGTACATAGAAATATTGATTTTTAAGCGGCGTTTTGAGTATTTTTTTTGAATATTGCTGATATATGAGCCTGAATTTTGCCATAATCGGATGCGGAAGAATTGCAAAGCGGCACGCCGAGCAGATGACCAGGCATGGAAAGCTGGTTGCGGTTTGTGATATTATACCTGAAAAAGCGGATGAGTTTGCAAACCTTTATAATGCAAAAGCCTATTATTCAATTGAGGAATTACTGAAAGCAGAGACAGGTTTAAACCTGGCAGCGGTATGTACACCAAACGGATTACATGCCGCCCACTCTATTAAGGTACTGGAAGCAGGGCACCATGTTTTGTGCGAAAAACCTTTGTGTATTGCTGTAGAAGATGGCAAAATGATGATTGCTGCCGCAGAGAAAGCTGCAAAGAAGCTGTTTGTGGTTAAGCAGAACCGCTATAATCCCCCCGTTGCTTTTTTAAAGGACCTGATTGCAAATGGTAAATTGGGTAAGATATACAGCTTTCAGATAAACTGCTTCTGGAACCGGCCTGCTGCCTATTATACCGATTGGAAAGGGAGCAAAGACCTGGATGGCGGAACGCTTTTTACCCAATTCAGTCATTTTATTGACCTGCTTTACTGGCTTTTAGGAGACGTGGCTGCGATTAAAACGATCAGTAAGAATTTTGCACACCCATCCATTGAATTTGAAGACACCGGCATTGTGGCGTTTGAAATGAAAAGCGGCTCCATAGGATCTTTAAACTATACCGTTAACAGTTTTGAAAAAAATATGGAAGGTTCTTTTATCGTTTTTGCTGAAAATGGCACTGTAAAAATTGGTGGGCAATATTTAAATGAACTGGAATATTGCCATGTAGCCGGAATAGACAAACCTGATTTACCAGCTGGCAACCCGGCAAATGGCTATGGGTTTTACCAGGGCAGTATGAGCAATCATGATAAAGTGTATGAAAATCTGATGCTTGCTTTACAGGATGAGAAACATGCGTTTGCCAGTGCGGATGAAGGGTTAAAATCAGTTGAAATAATCCAAAACATTTACAATAGCCTGTGAATACAAGCATCATATTCACTGTAACTACAGATTTGAGTTATGATCAGCGAATGATTCGCATTTGCACATCATTGGCTGCAGCAGGTTATGATATAACATTGATCGGAAGAAAGTGGCAATCTTCAATACCGCTTATAACCCAGCCCTTCAAACAAAAAAGAATTAACTGCCTGTTTGAAAAAGGCAAATTATTTTATGCCGAGTATAATATCCGCCTGTTCTTTTACCTGCTGTTTAAAAAGATGGATTGCATTGTCGCTATTGACCTGGATACGATCCTCCCCTGCTATTTCATCTCAAAAATAAAAAAAGTAAAACGGGTTTATGATGCCCATGAACTGTTTTGCGAAATGAAGGAAATTGTTACCAGGCCAGGTATTTACAGGATTTGGAAGCGTATTGAACGCTTTACTGTTCCTAAATTCCAACTAGGTTATACGGTTAACCAACCCATTGCCGATGAGTTTAAAAAAATGTATGGTGTTGATTATGCTGTGATCAGAAATATTGCACTGTTGAAAGAAATTATTCCTGTAGAAAAGAAAGAAAGATTCATCCTGTATCAAGGTGCAGTAAATGAAGGCCGAAGTTTTGAAACTTTAATTCCTGCTTTTAAAAACATCAACTGTAAACTGGTCATCTGTGGCGATGGCAATTTTATGCAGCAGGCAAAACAATTGGTTGCTGATAATAATTTGCAGGATAAAGTAATTTTTAAAGGTAAAATAAAACCGGATGAATTAACAGCTATTACACAACAAGCCTATATCGGCATTACTTTGTTTGATGATAAAGGGTTAAGCAACTACTATTCTTTAGCCAACCGCTTTTTTGATTACCTGCACGCAGGTATTCCGCAGCTTTGTGTAAACTACCCGGTTTATAAAGAAATAAACAATGATTTGCCCATTGCCGTATTGGTTGATGATATCAGCTCAACAAATATTGCTGCCCAACTGAACAATTTACTGGTAAACGAGGTTTTGTATAATGAACTGCAGCAAAACTGTTTAAAACTTCGGCAAACATTAAACTGGCAGAACGAAGAAATAAAATTAATTCAGTTCTATAAAAATATTCTTGAATAATCATTTACATATCGTTTGCCTCGACATTCCCTTCCCTGCTGATTATGGCGGAGTGGTTGATCTTTTCTATAAAATAAAAGCTTTACATCAACTCGGTGTAAAAATTCACCTGCATTGCTTTACAAAAAACCGTAAACCACAGGATGAATTAAATAAATACTGCGAAACCGTTAATTATTATCTCCGCAAAAAAAACAGCAGCAGCTTCTCTTTTAGCGTGCCTTTAATTGTAAACAGCCGGGTTAATGATGAATTAATATCCAACTTACAAAAAGATAATCACCCCGTTTTGCTGGAAGGTATACATTGTACTTACTATTTAAAAACCGGCCAGCTTAATAACAGAAAAATAATTGTTCGCCTGCACAATGCTGAGTTTGCCTATTACAAACAACTGGCAAAGCATGAAGGCAATTTATTTAAAAAACTATATTACCTGCATGAAAGCCGGCTGCTGAAGAAATACGAAAAAGCCATTACCGCCAAAGCCACATTTTTAGCTGTAAGTAAACATGATGTTGATTTATATCAGCAGGAATTTAAAGCAACCGGCATTCATTACTTACCTGTTTTTTTGCCCTATACTTTAGCTGTTGGCAAAGAAGGTAAAGGTTGTTTTTGTTTGTACCATGGTAATTTAGGCATCAACGAAAATGAAGAAGCAGCGATCTGGTTATTGCAAAACGTGTTCAGCAAACTGAGCTTACCTTTTGTAATTGCGGGTAAAAATCCATCCCAAAAATTACAGCGGCTTGCCCACAACCATCAACACACCTGCCTGGTGGCAAACCCTACTGATAAAGAAATGCAGGACATGATTGGTAAAGCGCATGTGCATGTTTTGCCATCCTTAAATAACACCGGCATTAAATTAAAATTATTAAATGCCATGTTTAACGGCAGGCATTGCCTTGTTAATAAAGCAGGAGTTCAGGGATCTGGACTGGAATCTTTTTGTCACATTGCAGAAGATGAAGCAACTTTCAGGCAGCAGATTGAAGAACTGTATAAACAGCCCTTTACCGGACAGGAAGCACAGCAACGGCAGGGTTTACTGCAAACAATTTATAATAATGAAGTTAATGCCAGGCAGCTTATGACATTTCTACAGTAGCATTATCCCAAACCTTTGCCATTTCTGTTTTTATAGTACGTGCCGGAAATTTTTTAATCACCGTATAATCGTGTGTAGCCATGATGATGGTTGTGTTATAATCTTTGCAGATATTAAAAAGCAGCTGCATGATCTCATCAGTGGTTTCGGGGTCAAGGTTTCCCGTTGGCTCATCGGCCAGTATCAGTTTTGGCGAATTCAATAAAGCACGGGCAATGTCAACACGTTGCTGCTCACCGCCACTCAGTTCAAAGGGCATTTTAAAACCCTTGGTTTTCAATCCCACTTTCTCCAGCACATCAGCAATTTTTTCATCCATCAGTTTTTCATCTTTCCAGCCGGTGGCTTTTAAAACAAACTTCA
>JAOAUI010000168.1 GCA_030157685.1 Ferruginibacter sp.
CCAGGGATCGGTTTCCATATTTCCATCTACAATAACATATTCAAACAGCCCTTCAATAGAAGATGCAATGCTGAGGATGGAATTGGGTATCCTTGGCTTGTATTTTGCACTTCGTGGATTAAATAAAAGGACTTTGTTCATACGAAATATATAAGTGTATTGCTACTCTTATTAAATCGGGCTAACGTAACAAATAGTTGCCCTGCATCCGTTTTTTATAACGCCAGGTGGCATAGCTGTTGTGAATATGGGCCAGCGTATCATTTTCGGCCTTCAATTGGCGGGAAAAAACTATTTTAAACAGCATGATTGTATGAATGCCATGAATAAATGAATCCGCTAACAGTAATTCTTTATAGGATACAGTCTGCTGAGGTAAAGGCAGCTTAAATTCCTCAGACAATGCCTGGCTGAAAGGAAAATTTTCTTTTGGTTTTAAATCCTGCATATGATTTTTGCCCAGCCCATAAACTATCTTAAATGCCTGGCAGCGCATTTGTGATACCAGCAATTTACCTGCTGCTTCTACCTGTTTACAGGCTTTGCCACCCGTACGCAGCGAGATGATATAATATGTTTCATCAATCTGCCCGTGCAGATCGGTTGGAAACAGGTTAAAAAAATTATTGTTGCCTACTGTTATCAAAGAGATCATCCGGGGAACTGCATAGGCTATCTGAACCTGTTTGTATAAGTTATCATGCAAAAAAACATTGCCGGGCTTTTTATTATACCACTGATTGTTCAGGCTGCTGATGTATTGACGAAACGCAGGGAGGAAATGATGGTTGCCATGGGTTCCTTCGTAATAAACGATATCAGTACCGCCATGTTGTTGCTTTTTTATTAAGCCCAGTTCCAGTGTAGCAAGGGCATCCTTTGCCGTAAAAATTCCGTTTGGTTGTAAAACCTGCTGACTGAAGATGATTTGAATGGAAGAAGGCAGATCAGCCAAAGAAAAAGCAAAAACCAGCGGGCAGTACCCTACAAACAAATGCCGGCTTGTAATATCTTTAATGATGCGTTTATTATTTACAAGATATACATGAAGCTGATCTGGAAATGATTCTTTGGCAAAGCAGAGATATTCCTGTGGATAATGAAGCCCGTTGAGTTTGGTTAATATTTTTTGAAAAAGCTTCATATTTAAAATAAGAAAAATAGTTTGCGGCAGCATGAAAATCGTCAGCACAAGTTATACTAATACCGTACAATTTACCGATCCGGTTGCCTGGCTGCAAAGGATTAATTTTTATACGGGTATTTTGGAAGAACTTTCAAAGCATTGCCAGGTAGAAAGTATTGAGCAAATAGATTATGTTGATGTGCTGGAACAGAATGGAGTAAAATATCATTTCCTGAATTTTAAAAAACAAAAGTTATATTTTCCTCTGCAGTTGCATACGTATGTGAAAAAACTTCAGCCGGATATTGTCTTTATCAACGGCCTCATTTTTCCCCTACAGGTAATACAATTAAGGCTGAAACTGGGCAGGGCTGTTAAAATAATTTTATTTCATCGGGGAGAAAAACCTTACCAGGGCATAAAAAGATTGCTGCAAAAACTGGCTGATAAATGTATTGATGCCTATTTGTTCACTTCGGCCGAATTTGGATATGAGTGGACAAGGTTTGGCAATATCAGCAATCAAAATAAAATATACGAAGTGATACAGGCTTCTTCTGTTTTTTATCCGCAGGAGAAAACTTTGGCAAGAGTAACAGCCGGTGTTAATGGCTCGCCGGTTTTTTTATGGGTGGGAAGGCTGGATGCAAATAAAGATCCGTTGACTGTTGTAAAAGCATTTATACAGTTTACAGCATTTCAACCGGATGCAAAACTGTATATGATATACCAGTCAGACGAGCTTTTGAACGATATAATAGATATTATCAACCAGGGAACAAATACAACAGCTATAAAACTGGTTGGGAATATTCCCCATGAGGCATTACAGACCTGGTATAATGCAGCTGATTTTATCATATCCGGTTCTCATCATGAAGGAAGTGGTGTTGCAGTCTGCGAGGCCATGTCCTGCGGCTGTGTGCCGGTTTTAACCGATATCATTTCATTCAGAAAAATGACCGGACCCGGTAATTGCGGTTTACTGTATGAACCGGGAAATACAGCATCGCTTCTGAAAATATTAATACAAACTGGTGAACTGGACATAGAAAATGAACGGGCCAAAACATTGCAACAGTTTAAAACCGAACTTTCTTTTGAAGCCATTGCAAAAAAAATAGAACAGGTAATAGCTTCGCTGAAACGATAATTAAAAAAATGGAAACATCGCCCAAAATAAGCATCATTATACCCACTTATAACCGGGCTCACCTGATAGGTGAAACTGTTGACAGCATCCGCAAACAGACTTTTACAAATTGGGAATTGCTGATAATGGATGATGGTTCGGATGATAATACAGAAGAGATAATCAAACAATACAACGATGACAGGATTCATTTTTTTAAAGCTGCAAGAACCGGGGCAGTAAGCAAATTAAAAAACATAGCTATTCAAAAAAACCGTGGCGAACTGATTGCCTTTATAGACTCAGATGATCTTTGGGCCACTACAAAACTGGAGAAGCAACTTGCTGCTATGGAGCAATATCCTGAAGCAGGATTTTGTCTTACAGGAGGTTATAACTTCATCAATAAAAACGAACCGATAGCATATTTATACAAACAAAGAGATGGAATAAGGGTTGGTGATTTTCTGCTCCCCATGCTCAGGTCTGAAGTGGCCGGGCATATACCAGCGTTGCTGTTCAGAAAAAACTGTGTGCATGTTTCGGGTTATTTTGATGAGACGAAATTATTCTCCGATCCGGATTTTATATTAAGTCTTGCCTGTCATCACAAAGGCATACTGCTTTACGAACCTTTGTATTACCGGAGATTGCATGAACAGAGCGATAGTAATGAACATTGGGAAAAAGGATATTCCGACTGGGTTATTGTTATCCAATCATACCGTACGGGAAAGCAAATTCCTGCCTCAGCAGCAAGGGAGGCCCTTTTTAAATTATATATCAATTTTGGTGAAAAATGTTTGCAAAAAAAGCAAAGAGAGAAAGCAATAAAGAATTTCCTAAAAGCCTGGAAAAATAAACCATTCAGCATTATCCCGGTAAAAAAAACTGCAAAGGCAGTTTTGAGTTATTTAAAATAGAAAAGAAATTATCAGGTTACACTTCAAACAGTTTCATTATTTTTTTTACAGTATCATTTGTGCCGAAAGGAATTATTTTTTCAAAAGCAATACCAGGGTTTTGTAACATTTCCAATGCCAGGATTTTCATTTCATCTTTATTAGTTACAATATGCCAATGGTTAATATCCTGTTTCATAGGTTTGCAAAAACTGATGACATGAGCGCCTGCTGCCAAAGCTTCCTGGCAAACGCCCGAAAATCCTTCGTAAGATGAAGGGTGAAGAAAAACTTTTGCCCGCTGCATCCACTGTAATACTATAGGATATTGCAACTCACCGGTAAGAATGATATTTGATTGCAGTTCATGTTTTTCAATCATAGCTTTCAATTTACTCTTTTCCGGCCCATCTCCAATCAGTGCAGCTTTTATACCGGGTATTAGCTTTTTTATTTCAGCAACAACTTCAATAAAAACTTCAAATTGCTTCAAGGGTATCAGCGATCCGGCTGCCAGCAGGTCAATATCTTTTTCCTTTATTTTTGAATCGAATTGTTTGCTGTCAACGCCGGGAGTAATTATAAACGCAGGTTTTATGCCATGATTCTTTTTAAATTCATCCTGTAAAAAATCAGATAAGGCAATCAATTCATCTGCTGGTAAGGTTAAAGACTTTGGGTATTTGTTTGTTTGCCTGGCATCCTGTCCCAATATCCAGCAATAATGTTTCATTTTATTTTTATCAGCAAATTTTTTTCCTACCCAGGCACATTCATTATACCAGAAACTCAGCATGCCAACAATTTTATTGCTGCGGTTAATTTTTTTTAAAGCTGTATTTAATTTTCGCCTCAGCCACAGCCTGGCGATGCCTCCTTTATTTCGCCCGTTAAAACTCATAACGGTTATTCCAAACCAGGTATAAGTTTGTATTGTATAGGGGTATTGAAAACTCAGCACAATAATTTGGAGGTTTGGATCATTTTCCTGTAAAGCCTTTACAAAGCTTTGCTGCATGGGCAGGCAGGTACTTTCTGCTTCAGATGCAGGAAAGCCTGGCGTAAGTATAACCACTGTCTTCTTTTCAGGATGCATCAAGCGAAATGATTTTATTGCAGTACGAAAGGCTTTTTTTATCGTGGGTTATCATCACAACAGATTTACCCGAAACAGCAAGTTCTTTGAAATGCTGCAACAAAGATTCTGTGGCTGCTGCATCCAGTTCATTAAAAGGTTCATCCAGCAAAATAAGACTTGCATTTTTATAAAGTGCCCGGGCAATGGCAATACGTTGCTGCTGTCCGCCACTTATGTTTTTACCATTCTCTGTAATGATCTTTTCCTGCCCTTCGGGGAATTTTTTTATCAGTTCTTCAAGCCCGGAAATATGCATGGCTGATTTTAATTGCTCCGGGTTGTAATGATCTTCTTCCAAAGAAATATTTCTTAGCAGTGTATCATGTATAAAAAAACTTTGTTGCCTTACATAGGCAATGCATGGCCAGTATTTTTTTATCGTTTCGGTATTAACCGGTGCATCATTAAAAGAAATTTTGCCATTTTCTGGAGACAAAAAACCCAACAGTAAATTCATCAGCGTGGTTTTTCCTTTACCCGATTCGCCGGTAATGCCAATAAAATCGCCCTTGTTTATCACCATTGAGAAATGTTGCAGTACCGGCTGCCCGTCATATTTAAAACTAATATTTTTCAGTTCAATTGAGTTTAATGCTGCAGCTGGTTTTTCTATGAGAAGCGATGCAGATGCCTTCCTGCTCTGCTCAATATCCTGCAAGGAAAATTCATAAGCCTTCATTTGTCCGCTTACATTTATCACTTTAACTATACCCGGAATGATCTTATATGCGGCAGCCATAAAGGCGCCGATCGTTATCAACATGGTATTGTCGTTATTGCCGGTCCAGTTGGCAATTACAATTAAAATAAACAGGCCAAGCACCGCAAA
>JAOAUI010000169.1 GCA_030157685.1 Ferruginibacter sp.
ACTTTCCGATACAGAATTTTGAAAATATATAATCAAGCACATTTTCATTGGAGATATCGCCAGTTATTTCAGAAATATAATGCAGGCAGCGCCTGATATCCAGCGCCAGTAAATCGCCTGTTATGTTATTATCCAATCCTGCTTTAATATCTGTAAGTGATTTATCTACCTGCTGCAGGGCTTCATAGTGGCGTGTGTTGGTAATAATTGTATTCTCAGTATTGATATTGCCGCTCACTATTTTATCTACCAATCTTTTCTTAAGCAGGTCAATACGATTTTTTTCTTTTGCAGAAATATATAAAGCATCTGTTCCTGCAAATTTTTGGGCAGCTGCATCTGCGCCCATGATATCTGTTTTATTTCCTACAGAAAAATAATTTGGGTTTTTTTCAGCAATCAATTTAACAGCAGCCTCCAGTTCGGCCGGGGTTTCGGTGTTTACATCAAAAATATAGATTACTTCATCCGACTGCTCAATTTTTTCCCTGCTCTTTTCAATACCAATCAGTTCTATTACATCGGTGCTGTGTTCCCGAATGCCGGCTGTATCAATCAACCTGAAAAGTATCCCATCTATATTTATTATTTCTTCAACAGTATCCCTGGTAGTACCGGCAATCTCACTTACGATGGCCCTGTTTTCATTCAGCAGCGTGTTGAGCAATGTACTTTTACCGGCATTGGGTTTACCAATGATGGCAACACTTACACCATTCTTTATAACATTACCCAGCTGAAAAGATTGCAGCAGGTCTTCAGTAACAGAACCTGCATCATTAATAAGTTCATAAAATTTTGTTCTGTCGGCAAATTCTACATCTTCCTGGCTAAAATCCAGTTCCAGTTCTATCAATGCCGAAAATTGTATCAGGTTTTCCCTCAGCTCTTTTAAAATTTTACTAAAGCCGCCACGCATATTATTCAATGCAGTTTTTTGCGAAGCTGCCGTGTTGGATGAAATAATATCAGCCACTGCTTCAGCCTGTGTAAGATCAAGTTTGCCATTCAGAAAAGCACGCTGTGTAAATTCACCCGGTTTTGCAAGCCTTGCTCCTTTGTGTATGCAGGCTTTAATTACCTGTTGCTGCACAAACGGGCTTCCATGGCAACCAATTTCAATCACATCTTCGCCGGTATAACTTTTTGGATTTTTATATAATGAAACAACCACTTCATCAATATCCACCTCATTTTCCTTAATAAAACCAACATGAATGGTATGTGTATTTTGTTTGTGCAGATCTTTGGAAGGGAACAATTCATTTACAATATCAATGGCTTTTGAACCGCTTAAACGAATAACACCAATTGCCCCAATGCCAGTTGGTGTGGCCAGCGCAACAATAGTATCATCCCAACCCGAAATTTGATTTGACATGTGGCAAAGATAGTAAGCAGTTGGCAGTCAGCAGTGGGCAGGTACGACAAATAGTAGGCATTTTGCAAACTACCAACAGTAAACTGCCAACTGCCCACTGGCAAGGCTTTAATATTTTTTAAGAAGCAGCTTTTTATCAGCATCTTTTATTTCATCCACATAATATTTTTTGATCTGGCAGATGGTTACTTCATCGGTTATATCCACAAAGTTTTTAAAACTGCTGGCGGCAGATGGCTTGATAATAAGTATAAACTGATCTCCGCTTCCCCTTACCCTTTCTACATTTGCTTTTTTCTGCATCAATACAGTTCTTATCTCTTCCGGTGCAAAACCTGTTTCTTTTACGGGTGGGTTATTTTCAATAGCACCTTCATAATATTTTATCCTATTGTCTTTATCCAGCAAAACAGTTAATACACATGATTCGCATACTTGATCTTTTGCAGTATCAACTTTATCATAAGGCATAACCAGGTCCATTACCTTTACCTCAGAAAGTGTGGTAGTAAATACAAAAAAAGTAAGCAATAAAAATCCGAGATCAACCATTGGTGTTAAATCTACCCTCGTACTTTTTCTATTAAACCTTTTCTTTTTTTCTGCTGATCTTTTTGTTTCAATTTCGGCCATAACAGTAAGTTTTTATTGAGATAGTTAAATGAAATATTTCCATACATAAACAAAAAAAATCCCACGAAATTTCGTGGGAATCAAACTATATTTTTTGAAGATTAATCTTCTACTACAAATACAATTGGCTGACGGCGATAGGCATTTACATTCTTTCCGTTATTAATGGCCGGAGTCCAGTTCCTGGTTTTTTTAATTACCCTTACAGCTTCTTCGCACATGCCAAAACCCGGATCATTTTCACATTTAATATCGCTTAAACTTCCATCTTTACTTACCACAAATTTTACAATAACGGTGTATTTGCCGGCAGTGGCACCATTATCTACCGGTGTATTTGCATTCAATGTTTTTCTCAGGTAGTCACGCCATCCATCTTCTCCTGTGGGAAAAGCTGCTTCAATCTGCACTGAAGTAAAAATTGCATTTTCTTCATCATCTTTTTTTATCTGCACTACTTTTGTCCCTTCTTCATCAATGGGTGCCTGTACAATTTGATTTGTATTATCGCTCTTCACATCTTTAGTGCTGATGGCAGCATCCGGCTCTATATCCTTAATAATTTCATCCGGCTTTACCTCATTATCATCTACAATAACCGGAGGCACAAATTTAATCTGTTTAATATCCAGTTTCAGCTGTTCCGGCGGAGGAGGTGGTGGTGGAGGGGGTGGCGGAGGTGGCGTTTCATCCGAATGTACTTTAACCATTATTATTTCTTTTGTGTCAAGTGGTCCTCTGCCATCATCATTAATAATATTGGCTAAAACAGTGCCACCCAAAATCAATAATAAAGTACCACCGGTAATTACCATTGCTTTAGTAAGTGTTTTTTTATAAGCTTTTCTCAATTGATAAGCGCCGTAGGCTTTATTCTTACCTTCAAAAATGATGTCAAGAACATCTGCAGTTAAAATTTTGTTTGTTTCCATTGTAATTAGTTTTTTATTAGACTCAAGACTTTTACAATTCCATAAACTGTGTAGTATGTCAGTAACAGATTTTCTAAAAAAATACCTATTGCATATTTATTTTTTGAGCTGCTTCTGCATATCATTAAGTTTTTATTGAGATGGCTGACTAAAAAAATTATACATGAGGGCAAAAAAAATCCCCCCGGAATTCGGAGGGATCAAAATATGTTATTTTGAAGATTAATCTTCTACAACAAAAGTTATTGGCTGACGGCGATATGCATTTACATTTCTTCCGTTCTGTATGGCGGGAGTCCAGTTCTTGGTTTTTTTAATTACCCTTTCTGCTTCCTCACACATACCAAAGCCGGGATCATTTTCACATTTCACTTCGCTTAAGCTTCCGTCTTTACTAACCACAAACTTAACAATTACGGTGTATTTTCCGGCACTGGCACCATTATCTACCGGTGCGTTAGCATTTAAAGTTTTTCTAAGGTAGTTGCGCCATGCATCTTCTCCACCAGGAAAACCAGCTTCTACTTCCACTTTAGTAAATATCTTATTTTCATCATCTGCCACTTTCACTTCCACAACCTGGGTTCCTTTTTCTTCTACCGGTGCCTGCACAACCTGTACTGTGTTTTCACTCTTTACGGTTTGCACACTAATCACCTGGTCTTCCTTAATCTCTTCAATTTTTTCATCAGGCTTAACCTCTTCATCTTTTACAATTTTTGGAGGCGTAAACTTAACCTGGTTAATTTCAGGTGGTGGTGGTGGCTCTGGCGGTGGTGGCGGTGGCGGTGGTGGTGGCGGTGGTGGTTCATCCGCTTTTAATTCGGCCATTTGTGTTTCCAGCGTATCGAATTTCTTTTTATCGTTATCGTCCATGTATTTGGCGAAAACATTTGCACCTAAAATCAATAATAGAACACTGCCGGTAATAATAAGCGCTTTGGTAAGCGTCTTCTTATAGGCCTTTCTTAATTGATAAGCGCCATATTCTTTATTCTTGCCTTCAAAAATGATATCAAGAACATCGGCACTTAAAATTTTGTTTGCTTCCATTGTAATCTCTTTTTTAATTAGATTCAAAATTGTTCCAATTCCATAATCTTACTTAATGCCGTTTGCTTCTTCAGTCTTCTGAATAAGCATTTTTTCTACATCAACCATTGCTACTTCGGCATAATGCCCAGGAGGCACTGCCGATATGGTCATTTCATCAAGAATATCAATTGCATTTTTAAAGGTTGATTTGTCATCCGATTTAATAATATACATCAAATCATCAATTGGCGTAGATTTTTTCTTTGCCAGAATCAGTTCCCGTATCCCTTTAAAATTGGTGCTTTTAAAATCCTCGCTGATTGTCTCTGGCATTAACTGTCCATAGTAATAATAAACCTGGTTGCCCTTACCTAACAAAATTGTCATGGCTCCAGAGTTTTTTACCTTCATCTGCTGATTGGGATCATCCTTTGGTTCATTCATGTTCATGGCCGTTGACTGGCTCATGGTTGTTGTAAACACAAAGAAAGTAAGTAACAGAAACCCAAGGTCAACCATTGGAGTAAGATCAACACGGGTAGAAAGCTTTTTTCCTTTTTTTACGCCGGGGCCTTTTTTATGTCCGCCACCCGACGAGGTGTCCATTTCTGCCATAGTATTTCCTTTTAATTTTTTTTATTTATTTTTTTTCGCTTGTTCCGGTTTTGTATAATTCAGAACCCATTGGCACAGCTTCACCTTCCGTTACAATCCTGAATTTAAAAATCTCATTGGCTTTAAGCGC
Organism: Ferruginibacter sp.; assembly: GCA_030157685.1. Classification (GTDB taxonomy): domain Bacteria; phylum Bacteroidota; class Bacteroidia; order Chitinophagales; family Chitinophagaceae; genus Ferruginibacter. Next base: position 4,727 of record JAOAUI010000169.1, read on the forward strand.
TTCCTTTACATTTTTAAATATCGGATACAGGGCTTCGCCATCACCTTTTACCAGAATCATTTCCTGAAGTTTACGCTGATCTTCACCCTTATAAGCATTGGTTACACTTCTTATCCAGAAAGACAATTCGTTATTGGTACTGTCAGTTGGTATCCCATCCATTAAAGTGGGTGGAATGTCTTGTGTAGCATTTAATGCTGATTTGAGTTTATTAACAGGCAACCCAATGAATTCTGTCTTTTTAAGCCTTTTTAATTCTGCAGGAGTTAACTGCAGGCCCCTGGTTGTATTAAAATCATCGATGATTGCCTCCTTCTTTGTCTCATCGCCCAGCATTAAAAACACTTTTCCTTCTTTAGTAAGTGTAATTAATATTGATTTTTCGGGAGCTGCT
>JAOAUI010000170.1 GCA_030157685.1 Ferruginibacter sp.
TGAAACTGGTATTGCCTGCGGGTTGAAACACTACCACTGTTTAAACGCAGTTCTATCGGATCTGTAAAATTTTTGAAGAATGCACCAAACGAAATCAATTCACCTGCCTTGGGGTAATATTCATACCGGATATCAGCATTGATGATACTGCTTCTTTTCAGATTTTCATTACCTGTAATAGATGCGAGCAGTTCAAAATCAAAAAAACCAAAATTGGCAATTTCCCTGAATTCAGGTCTTGCCACCGTACGGCTGGCTGCAACACGATAATTGGTTTTTTTATTCGGACTAAAAGTCAGATTTAAAGAAGGTAAAAAATCTAATTTATCATTGTCAATAATCTGGGCTTTATCTGTTCCCGGTTTATTTGATTTAAGAAATTGTTCAAAATATTCAAACCTTGAACCCCAAACAAGGCGTAGTTTATCACTTAGCTTATTATCCAGCATAATATATCCTGCACTGAGCGCAGATACACCGTAATATTTATCATAGGGGTTTTGAAGATCTGTGTTGATCAGGAAACCGCCTTCCCTGATATTTGCTTCGCTGAAAATCTCATTATATGGCAGCGTATTCAGGGTAGCATCCGTTGGTTCTGAGTATCCAAAAATGAAGGCTTTAAAATCACGCAACCTCACTGTGCCGGCTCCCCCGATTTTAAGCAACTGTTTTTGCGAGCCCAATTGAAACGGCACACTCAAAGATGCGTTGTACCCGTATGATTTATCCTGCAGTTCGCTGTAAAAACGATTGGTATTGATGCCTCTCAGATTTATCCGGTAAGGTTCATTTACACCGATTGATTTTCCGTAAGTCTGAACCCTCAGGTCTGGTTGTGTTTTATTATTTAAGGCATAATTCAGGTTCCAGTTTAGTTTTATTCCCTTTTTAGAAAGCTCATGTGAACCTTCCAGCTGTGCAGAATAAAGGCTACGCTGATTTAATACACTAGACCTTAATAAAACATCCTGCAGGTTTTCTGTATTTATACCGGTACGTGTGTAATAATTATCTTCCAGCAGCTGATTGAAAAGATTCTTAAATGCGATCTTGTGTTTTTTATATGTCCATGCCAGGTTCACGATCCCGCCGGCATTTACGCTGTATTTATTCTGCTTGTCGTTGTAATCAAAAAAGTATTGGCTGTTGGCTCCTTTTTCATATAAAGTTTTGGTTGCATCATAAATCAATTTAGAATTACGATAGGTAAGCCCGATGATTGAACC
>JAOAUI010000171.1 GCA_030157685.1 Ferruginibacter sp.
TGCACCGCCGGCAACCTGTAACTCTGCCCGTCATACACAAACAGCTCATCAATCTCAATGGTCCAGTATTTATACAGGGGCGATTTGCTCAGGTATTCTTCTACCTGAATTTTGCTGGCGGCATTAAACACCATCCAGCTTTTCTGGCTTTCCATACTTACGGTATAGTAATCAAGAATATTTTTTTCAATCAAACTGTTTATATAAACCCTGTGCGGTGGCACAAAGGTCATAAATTCATCATCCATGTCGAAGTACACAGTAACCTGGTATTTATTTAAATGGTCGTGATTTATATTTTCCATTCTACGATATTGTTTTCCCATGCCTGGTTAAAAGGGGTTGTAATTTTAATGTAATTATCGGTATAACCTTCCATCATACCATTTTTATTTTTTGTTTCAAACAAAACTTTACGTGTTTGGCCAATATGAGCATTGGTAAAGTATTGCATTTTCTGGTAACTCAAATTGCGTAATGCTTTGTTTCTTTCATTCCTGATACTTACAGGTACAACAGGTTTCATTTCTGCCGCCAGTGTATTTGTTCTTTCAGAATAAGTAAATACATGCAGGTAACTTATATCCAGTTGATGCAGGAAGTTAAATGTTTCCTGGAAGTCTTCATCCGTTTCGCCGGGAAAACCAACGATCACATCTACGCCAATACAGCAATGTGGCATCATGGTCTTGATCAAACCAATCCTTTCAGTATATAAATCTCTTTTATAACGGCGTCTCATCAATCCCAGGATTTTATCACTACCGCTTTGCAAGGGTATATGAAAATGCGGCATGAATTTTTTGCTGTTGCTTACAAATTCAATGATTTCATTGGTAAGCAAATTGGGTTCAATGGAAGAGATGCGAAAACGTTCTATTCCTGCAACATTATCTAATTCTTTTATTAATGAAAAAAAATTCCCTTCTGATTGTTTATTCGCTTTGCTCTTCGCCTCACCCTTCTCCTTTTGAAGAAGGGATGGGGATGAGGTGAAATCGCCCAAGTTAATTCCTGTAAGTACAATTTCCTTTGCACCCTGTGCTGCAATGGCTTCTACATTGGCAATAACATTGCTGATACTGTCGCTGCGGCTTTTGCCCCTTGCCATGGGAATAGTGCAAAAAGAACAATTGTAATCGCAGCCATCCTGCACTTTTAAAAATATACGGGTGCGGTCATTAATAGAATGTGAAGCAGTGAATTCATTTACATCTTCAATATCGCAACTGCAGATCTTTGCACTGTTGCCCTTGGTAACTTCTTTTAAATGCGCTGCAATATTAAATTTTTCTGCAGCACCCAAAACCAGGTCAACGCCCGGTATAGCTGCAATCTCCTGCGGTTTTAATTGAGCATAGCATCCGGTAATTACCACCATCGCCTCAGGCGCTTTGCGTTGAATACGCCGCACCAGCATCCTGCATTCCTTATCAGCATTATCAGTAACCGAGCAGGTGTTTATCACATATACATCGGCCACTTCGTCAAAATCTCTTTTTTCAAAGCCGTCATTCTCCAGTAGTCTTCCAATAGAAGACGTTTCGGAGAAATTAAGTTTACAGCCCAGTGTATGTAGTGCTACCGTTTTGCTCATTGGGGCAAAATTAACGAAAATGGAGATAGAACACGGATAACACAGATTAAACAGATTTATACAGATTAATACATCTATTCATTTTATTCTGCGAAGCTGGATAAAAAATCCGTTCTCATCTGTTCAATCTGTGTTATCCGTGTTCCATCAATAATGTAACTTGCACCATGCTTAAAAAATATCTGCCATATCTATTATTAATTGCAGCTGCTTTATCGTTCTATTTGATAAAGAAAAATCAGCGTGGAAACAGGGTTAATAAGCCCGAAACCGAACAGGTAACAGAAAAAATTACCGTGCCGGCAATTTTGCCGCAGGACGAAAAGACAGAAGAAGTTGAAGGCTTTGACCGTAATGCTACTCATATTATCTTCAGCAAACATGCCAAATGCAGGATGGATTGCAGGAAGATAGATGAATCGGAGGTAAAAGAGATATTAAAGAACGGAACCATCAACCATAAAAAGATACAGAATGATAAAAGGGGCAAAACCTACCCGGTTGAAGGATTTACCCACGATAAACAACATGTACGTATAGTTTTTGCTCCAAAAGATGATGGGTTGGTTGTAGTAACTGTAATAGACCTGGATACAGAATGGAAATGCGATTGTAAATAGTTTTCCGTTTATAAATCTTTACATTTCTCAAACAAAAAAACCACTTAAATTTGTTTCTGTACAGATTGAATAAAGTGTAATGAAGATAAAATCCATATTGGCAAAACCTTTTGCCGGTTATATATACAAGCAGATAAAAAAAGGAATGGAAGCTGCTGAAGCAGATCAGCAGGCAATCTTCAACCACCTTATTAAAGTTGGTGCAAAAACAGTATTTGGCAAAGACCATGATTTTGCTGCCATTAAATCCTACGAAGATTTTGTAAATCAGGTGCCACTGCGTGACTACGAAGCTTTTAAACCCTACATAGAAAAAATTAAACAGGGTACACACAATGTGTTGTGGAAAGGACAGCCCATTTATTTTTCTAAAACCAGTGGCACCACCAGCGGTGTAAAATATATACCCATTACAAAAGATTCTATTCCCAATCATATCAATACGGCACGCAATGCCTTACTCTGCTATATGGCAGAAACCGGCAATACAAAATTTGCAGATGGGAAAATGATTTTTTTAAGCGGATCACCCGAACTGGAAAGGGTGGGAGGAATTCCAACCGGAAGATTGAGTGGCATTGTTAACCATCACATACCAAAATATTTACGGGCCAATCAATTACCATCTTACACAACCAATTGTATTGACGAGTGGGAAGAAAAACTGGATAAGATCGTGGAAGAAACCATCAACCAGAATATGACACTCATCAGCGGTATACCGCCATGGATGCAGATGTACTTTGACAGGCTGACTGAAAAGAGCGGCAAAAAAGTAGGTGAATTGTTTCCGAATTTTAATGTGATGGTACAGGGCGGTGTAAATTTTGAACCTTACAAAACAAAACTTTTTGAAAGCATCGGCCGTCAAATTGATTGCATAGAATTGTTTCCGGCAAGTGAAGGTTTTTTTGCTTTCCAGGATTCACAAAAGGAAGAAGGCTTATTGCTGAATACCAACAGCGGAATATTTTTTGAGTTTGTTCCGGCAGGAGAAATTTTTAATGAAAACCCAACCCGGTTAACATTAAAAGATGTAAAAGTGGGAGAGAATTATGCATTGATCATTAACAGCAATGCAGGTTTATGGGGCTACAATATTGGCGATACCATCAAATTCGTTTCAACCAATCCTTACCGGCTTGTGGTTACCGGCCGCACCAAACATTTTATTTCGGCCTTTGGCGAACATGTTATCAGCGAAGAAGTAGAAGCCGCATTATTACAGGCTGCTGCCGAAGAAAATATTCCCATCACTGAATTTACGGTGGCGCCAAAAATTTCAACCGATGCAGGCAAAAGTTATCACGAGTGGTTTATTGAATTTGAAAATACACCTTCCGATATGAAAGCCTTCTCAAAAAAAGTAGATGATAATCTGCGTAAGCGGAATGTGTACTACGATGACCTGGTGGGGGGCAATATCTTACAGCAACTGAAAATTTCGCCGGTAAAAAAGAATGGATTTATAGATTATATGAAGAGTATCGGTAAACTTGGCGGGCAAAATAAAGTGCCACGTTTAAGTAATGATAGAAAGATTGCGGAAGAGTTAGAAAAGTTTGTGAACTAATTTTCGTATCGGTAAAAGCTAAATAGGAGTACTGTTGATGAACGGATTGCGACGCAACGATGATGCCATGAAAAACAAAAGCTGGTATCTAAATCAATGGCTTCTTAAACTTTAGCAATATTTTTTTGTCTATTGTTTTTAAAATAATATACTTTTGTACAGTTAAACACAATTGATTAATACATTGAACAGGATAAATTTACATATCGCCAATACAAATTCTCCCGCCAGGGGTATACTGTATACTATGGGCAACCTGTTTGTATTTATACCCAGATCCCGACGTGGATGCTGATAGGACGAGTAGCTAAAACCTGCCCCTGTCAGTGAAAAAAGTCTCCGCAAATTTTTTGTAACGTCATTTAATCATTCTTTCAATTCTTTACAATTGGAAAACAGTAATATAATTATCAGGGTTGCAACTGCAGCCGATACGCATTACGCAACAACCATCACCGATGAAATGGCTTCTTCTGCCAAAGCCCGTGGTACTGGAATAGCCAAGCGCTCTCCTGAATATATTGAGCAAAAAATAAAAGAAGGTAAAGCTGTTATTGCGGTAACAAACGATGGCGATTGGGTTGGCTTTTGCTATATAGAAGTGTGGGAACATAATAAATTTGTTGCCAATAGCGGCCTCATTGTTTCTCCTGAATATCGCAAAACAGGCGTAGCTAAATCAATCAAGAAAAGAATTTTTGAACTGAGCCGGGAAAAATATCCTGAGTCGAAGATATTTGGTTTAACAACCGGCCTGGCTGTAATGAAAATAAATTCTGACCTCGGTTATGAACCGGTAACTTATTCTGAACTCACCAACGATGAACAGTTTTGGGCAGGCTGCAAAAGCTGCGTTAATTACGACATACTGATGAGTAAGGAAAGAAAGAATTGCATGTGTACAGCCATGCTTTTCGATCCTGCCGATCACTATACACCTGAAGAAACAAAACAGGAATTTAAAAAACATTCTAAAAGTTATGAGCGATTCATGCGTATAAAGCAAAGCAGGTTGCTTACTTTTCTGCAAAAGAAACAGGGCGGCGGAAGTTCAAAATCATTGTTACGTTATTTTTTTAATTTTTTAAACTGATGAATATGAGTAAGAAAGTTGTTCTGGGTTTTAGCGGTGGATTGGATACAACTTACTGTGTAAAATACCTCACAGAAGAAAAAGGGTACGAGGTACATTCGGTAATTGTAAATACCGGTGGTTTTACTGATGATGAATTGAAAAAGATTGAAGCACATGCTTATAAACTTGGTGTAAAATCACACACCAC
>JAOAUI010000172.1 GCA_030157685.1 Ferruginibacter sp.
CAGCGAAGCTGAGAAAAAAACTTTTAATTAAAGAGTATTTCAAACTGGAAATAAATAATTATGAAAAAAATATTTATACTTACAACGATTGTGATAAGTCTTATTGCAGGTTCGGTTGTATTTAATTCCTGTTCAAAAAGTATTGATGAGCAGAACATGCATTACCCGATGATAAACCCCACCAGGGTTGATGCCAATGCAGGCAGCTGGAAGCCGATACTGTTAACCACGGCTAATGAGTTTGCCTGTGCAACACCCATTGCCACTACATCGCCAGACTATATCATTCAGCTGAATGAAATAAAAAGTTTTCAGAACCAGGTAACAACCGATGAAAGAAAGCTGGTTGAATATTGGGGAGCCGGTGCTGTATTGCGCTGGAACGAGATCATGCGGGAACTGGTGGCTTTGCATAACCTGCCGCCTTATCAAAACCCCGATGGCAGTTACCCATTCCCCAGTGCCAGCAACCCATTGGCTTATCCAACTTTTCCGTTTGCCAATCCGCCTTATGCGGCCCGGGCCTATGCCTATTTAAGCGCTGCACAATATGATGCCTGTGTGGCCGGTTATTTTTACAAACAGCAGTTTAACCGTGCCGCACCATTTACGGTGGATGCAAATATTCAAACCTTATTACCCAAATCAACTTTACCCAGTTACCCCAGCGAAGATGCTGCCATACTGGGTGCCAGTGTTGAAATATTAAAACTGATGTTTCCCGGCGACCAGGATTATATTAACCAGCGTGCCGAAGAACATAAGCGTGCCAGGTTGATTGCCGGTGCCAATGTACGCAGCGACCTGGATGCAGGCGAGGCATTGGGAAAATTAATTGCAGCCAAATTTGTGGCACGTGCCCGTGGCGACAGGGCAGGGGCTGCAGCCGGTAATGCCACTTTGTGGGCAAAATTAAAATCGGATTGTATTGCCCGTGGCGAAATACCGTGGATGAGCCAGGAAACACCGGAGCGCCCGCCCATGTTACCTGCATTTGGGGCAGTAAAGGCTTTTCTGTTTGATTCTTTAACCCTGGTAAATACGATAAGGCCGGCGGCGCCACCATCTACCAGCTCGCAAAAATTTAAAGATGAAACCGAAGAAGTTTACCAGATAACAAAAAGCCTTACGAGAGATCAATTACGCATTGCTAATTTTTGGGCCGATGGGTTAAGAACTTACACACCACCGGGCCACTGGAATTTTATTGCTGCCAATGATTTTGCACAACAGAATTTTAGCGAAGCCAGGTGGGCACGCAATATGGCGCTGTTGAACATGGCTGTTATGGATGCAGGTATTGCCTGCTGGGATGCGAAGAATTTGTATTTTAATCCACGGCCCATGCAGATGGACAGCAGGATCAAAACAGAAATTGGCCTGCCTAATTTTCCTTCCTATATTTCGGGCCACAGTACATTTAGTGGTGCAGCGGCTACCGTATTAGGTTATATAATACCCGCCAGGGCACCCGCTTACAACGATATGGCCAAAGAAGCTTCGGTATCCCGTATGTATGGCGGCATACACTACCGCAGCGATTGTGAAGTGGGGCTTACCACCGGGAATAAAGTGGGCAGTTATGCGGTGGCCAGGGGGCATATTGATGGCGCAGAATAAATAAATTGGTTTTAAAAGATACAGCCCCCCGGAATTCCGGGGGGCTTTTTTTATGTACTACTGCTGACAGCAGAACCGGTTACAGCGAAGGTCTATTTTGTTTTGGCAAACTGATTGATTTCTATAAAAATGGTTTACCATTTTCCTTCCTGCCTTTGCGTCTTCGTGGTAAAAATTCTTTCAGGTAAAACTTGTCGCCAAAGAAAGCGATGTGAAAGCAATGTGAAAGCGATGTGAAAGCGATGTGAGAGCGATGCAAAAGCAATGCAGTAATAACAGGCAAATATCTTTACAGGCAGCATCATCTGCCTCATAGTAAGATATATCGATCCGCTATGCACAAATACATAAATTGGCCCGAAGGATTAGTATAACCAATCCTTTTCTTTGATACCTGTAAAAATTAAGCCCTTAAGTCTACTTTAAAAGCCAGGCTTAAGTAGCTGAAATATTTACCTTTTTGGTCTTTGGTATTGGCGGCCCATTCCTGTCCTCCTGCATAGGGTAATTGATTTAAACAGCCTGCTGCTTCGCCCACACCAACCAGGCCAGCTTCGGTTTTTAATTTAAAGCCATACACCATGTCTTTATTAAGCTGTAAACCTTTTAACGGAAAGGATATCCATTTTCCGGTATCGGCAGCGCTGAATTCAACCGTAGAAGTGGCCAGGGCCGCTCCCCATATTTTATGTTTTGTATCAAAAGGGTACAGGGTAAGATCTACCGGTATTTTTTTGTTTACATACACCGAAAATATTTCAATACAATCCAGCCTGCCTGCAGCGGGGCAGGTAAAGGTTTGGCCGCTTGTATGGTCATTTGTTTCTCCGTGCCGTTGCCCGATCCAGGAAGTGGTGTTATGCGTTGCCTGCTGCACTACAGGTTTGAGTGCTGCTTTTGAGTGATTGGTTTCCATAAGATATTTTTTTTGAGGGTATGGTATGCAGGTCAAAATGATGCAGATCTACAACAATCAAACTGATTTTTGCAAATAATTATTGCTTATAAACAGTGAATCTTTCGGAGTTGCATGTTAAAGCCTTTGGTATTTCTGCTACTTACTGCTGCTTATTTTGTAAAAACTGAAGCAATTCAGCAAGGGCGTTCCTCCAGGCAAACAGGGCCCGGAAAATCATATTACAACGAAGGCCTGAGCGTGAGATAAAAAGGTATTTCTACATACCCGGTAAATTCTTCCAGAATAAGCCGGGAAGCTTTTTTCGCCCATCATCTGAAAACCGGTGGTGAGCTTTGTTGATCTTTTGTGCTTCTGTAGTTTCAACTTTAGTAATTCTACTCTCAGTAACAATCATTTCAGGTGTTTGCCTGCAGATTTTCAATATATCTTGTTGAACTGCGGCTTAGCTCAGTGCTGCCCGGTGATATACAGATGAAGTGATTGATCATAAAATTCATTTCCACTGGAAATAAATTCAATAACAGAACAAGTTTGCAACAATGATGCCATGAAAAACTGATGTTGGTATCAAAATATTTAAAAAGGCAGAAAATATTTTCCGCCTTTTATTTTTAAAATCAGTTAATGAAGTTGTTACCAGAATTTCACATAAAGCAATGTTAAGATCAACAGTGTAATAACACAAAGCGCAATAGTGGAAGGTTTTAATTTGAACATACTACTATCTATCTCAAATGCTTTTGGATTTACTTTTGGTCCGGCCATACTGATGCCTGCCATGGCTGCCACTGTAAAGAAGAATGACCAAGCCATATTGATGAGGAACGGAATTTCTACATGAGTAAGCGTTACTCCGTCTTTTATAGTCTGGTATTCAAAGGCCGTGTACAACCAGGTTTCTTTTCCAAAAATGCCAACAGCATAGTTATTAAAGAAGATGGCCAGTACAAACCCTAAGATCAAACCAACCAATGCAGCAGTACCTGTAGTTCGTTTCCAGAACATACCCAGGATGAACATGGCAAACACACCCGGGCTGATGAACCCGGTATATTTTTGAATAAATGTGAAACCACCTTCCTGGCTGATGCCTAAGGTATCTTTCCAGGTAAATATCATAGCGATGATCATCGAAATAAATACGGTCATCCGGCCTGTCCATACCATTTTCTTTTCATCAGAATCTTTGTTGATGTACTTTTTATAAATATCCAATGTAAAAATGGTAGAGATGCTGTTGGCCTTTCCGGCAAGCGATGCAACAATAGCTGCGGTTAAAGCCGCTACAGCCAGGCCTTTTAGCCCTGCAGGTAAAAAAGCCAATACGGCAGAATAAGCCCCGTCCTTACTACCGCTAAAACCAGGCAGCATGTTGTTTTTGTACAACACATAAGCAGCAATACCCGGAAGCATTACAATCACCGGCATCAATAATTTCATAAAGCCGGCAAATAAAATTCCTTTGCGTGCAGTTTCCAGATCAGCACCTAATGCTCTTTGGGTAATGTATTGGTTACATCCCCAATAGTTGAGGTTCACTATCCATTGCCCGGCAAAATACATAGCAATGCCTGGCAGCGCAATGTATTTCATGATCTCGGTATTATTAGCTGTACCTATTGTACCTGAAGTAACTTCCGGCTTTGCCAATATCATGTGAAAATGGTCCGGTGCCTGTCCCATCAATGTTTTAAAGCCATTGATCACATTTCCGTTTGCTACACTATTTATTCTTTCATCCACAATCTGCAGTGCAAGATAAACGGTTGCTAAGCCACCAATAATGAGCACTGCTACCTGTATAACATCGGTGTAGCCAATTACTTTCATGCCACCCAGTGTGATGAGTAAGGCCATTGACATCAGTACAATCATAACAAGATGAAGGTGGCCGCCGCCAAGTAATTCATTAATAGCAACTGAACCAAGATAAAGTATAGAAGTAAAGTTGACAAAAATGTACAGGAACAACCAGAAGATTGCCATGATCAACGCCACTGTTTCATTATACCGTGTTTTTAAAAACTGCGGCATAGTGTAAATCTTATTCTTAAGATAGATAGGAATGAACCAGATAGCAATGATGATCAGTGCAACAGCTGCAATCCATTCGTAAGCAGCAACTGCAATACCTACATTAAAGCCTTCACCACTCATGCCTATAAATTGTTCGGCACTGATATTAGATGCAATGAGTGAAGCACCGATTGCCCACCAGGTCAGCGAACCTTCTGCTAAAAAGAAATCATGCGAAGCTGTAACGGAATCTTTCTTTTTTTTCCGGTAGATCCAGTAACCATACCCGGCTATCAGAATAAAATAAAGTATAAAAACTAAAATGTCTTTGGTTGCAAGATTGTTCATTTAGCGTGTTGGTTTGGTTGGTTATGATTTATTCAGTTGGTAATACTGATAGCTTGACATAGAAACAGAAATGCTTCTAAATTGCTTTAAATAAAAAAGCAGCTACGATTTTTATTTCATAACTGCTTGATTTTA
>JAOAUI010000173.1 GCA_030157685.1 Ferruginibacter sp.
TACTTCTTCACCCACACCAACCATGTCTTCGGGCTTGTAATTATAGGTTTCAGTTTCTGCCGGCCACCTGAAAATTTTTCTACCATCAGCAGGATTATTTTTCGCTTTTGCTGCAGCAGGTTCTTTCTCACCTTTTAGATATGAAGGGCCAGGTGCCTGTGGAAAACGGCCTTCGCCATAGTTGGTCTTTGGTTTTAATATCAATTGATAATCTAATTTTCCACTATGAGTACCGCCATTTAATTCCACCAAATCAAATCCTGTTTGGGTTTGGTTAACAATAGTAACTCCATTAAAGTAAAGCATATCAACTGGTGTGCAAAATACACGTATTGGGTTTTCTTCATTAATAAATACTACATCTGCAAGTATGGGGTCAAGGCTTACATGCGCTTTTCCATTTATCAATTTTACAGAACCATAATCCTGGTACCAGTATTCCGGCGACTCGGGTGCGGTAAGTGTAACCCGGCCATGCCTTGCAGTAGGAATAATTTCAGAAACAGTGCCTGTTCCCACAATTTTTCTTGCAGTAGCTCCGTTTGTCCATCCGCCAACATATGCATATGCGATTGAGGTTCCTAAATAGTTGAGGCCTTCAAAATAACCACCGGTACTTAGTACCCCGCTCGAACTGAATGCCAATCCCTGTACACCTATTGCATCCTGGCTTTGTGTATTTGCTATACCGTCCAGACCAATTGTATAACCCGGGTTTCCTGATACGGTACCCCTGTCATTAAAGCCCCTCAACGCAATTTGAGAGCCGCCCAATGAGCTGTTGGAAACATTTAGTTGATTATAAGACGAAGTGGGGTTAAAACTAGCAGAAGCGTTGTTAACCAGGTTATAATTTGCGTACCAGGCATTTGAAAAATTAATATTGGCGGCAACTGTTGCAGACCCGGATGCGCTAAAAAAAGAAGAGGTATAACCAGCAAGATTGTTAGTGGCGTATACACCTGCGCCGAACAGGGTTTGAGCAGGTATACCAAAACTAAAATTTGTTTCATAACCCAGCCAGCCTCCAATATTGGGTGAACGGCCGTAAATAGCATCACCGGATGCATTAAATACTTCCATTTTTTGGGTGGATGGGGCTGTGGGTGTAGTAACCCCGATCAACAGCTTTTGTGCATTGGTCATGCGGAAGGTTTCTGTGTTAAAGGTTCTAAAAGCTACATCCACATTATCCGTACTGCCCATAAAATTGGGCGTTGCCGGCAATGTGCCTGAATTACCTGTAATTGACCAACCCGTTCCGGTACTCATAATTGACCAGGTTCCACTTCTATATAGATAAAGCCCTACCGGCGCATCAGTTTGATATACCTGCAGGCCTTCGGCAGGAGTACCAATTGCCGTTCGTTGTGCCGATGTCATTCTGGGTATCAGTAATCCTTTGGTTGTACTGGTAATATCCACCATGGCACTGGCATTGGCTGCTGCACCGGTGGTATTTACTGCCAGGCTTTGGGCAAATGCCTGGTAACCGATTAGTGATAAAATTGCCCAGGATAAAATACTTTTTTGCATCATTGTTGTTTTGGTAATTAATTAAAGCGTACTGATAAAATATGTAATATAAGCCTTTTCCGTACATTATAGTTTTCCTGCCCTGATGCGCTTTTGGCATTTTCCTTTAACTTCAAAACCAAATTAACAATCATGGCTCAATTTATTTTAGCCCTCGACCAGGGTACCACCAGTTCCCGTGCAATTATTTTTGATAAAAAGGGAAGCATTATCTGCACGGCACAAAAAGAATTTACACAAATATTTCCGCAACCGGGCTGGGTTGAGCATGATGCCAATGAAATATGGAGCACACAATTGGGCGTGGCCGCAGAAGCCATCACCAAGGCAGGATTGTTGCCCGAAAATATTGCAGCCATCGGCATTACCAACCAACGGGAAACAACCGTGGTTTGGGAACGTGCAACCGGTAAACCCATTTACAATGCCATTGTTTGGCAGGACAGAAGAACGGCAGCTTTTTGTGATGAACTGCGTGCAAAAGGACTGGATAAAATGATACAGCAAAAAACAGGTTTGATCGTTGATGCCTATTTTTCGGCCAGTAAAGTAAAATGGATATTGGATAATGTAGAAGGCGCAAGAACAAAAGCAGAAAATGGTGAATTGTGTTTTGGTACGATAGATACCTGGCTGGTTTGGAATTTAACCAAGGGGCAGATTCATGTAACGGATGTATCCAATGCATCACGTACCATGTTGTGTAATATACATACACTGCAATGGGACGGCGAGCTTGAAAAAATATTTGATATACCCGGCAACATGTTGCCGCAAATACGCAGCAGCAGCGAAGTGTATGGCACTACGCAGAATATTTTAACATCACACAATATTCCCATTGCCGGTATTGCAGGCGATCAGCAATCGGCATTGTTCGGGCAAATGTGTACACAACCAGGCATGGTAAAAAACACTTATGGTACCGGCTGTTTTATGCTGATGAATACAGGAGAACAGCCTGTCATCTCCAACAATAATTTATTAACCACCGTTGCCTGGAAAGTAAACGGCATTACCCATTATGCTTTGGAAGGAAGTGTTTTTATTGCCGGCGCTGTGGTGCAATGGTTACGGGATGGATTGGGTATTATTAAACATTCAAAAGATGTGGAAGCACTTGCAACATCTGTTGATACTGCTGATGGAGTATACGTAGTTCCTGCTTTTGCAGGCCTGGGTGCACCACACTGGAACCAATATGCAAAAGGAACCATGGTTGGTATTACAAGGGGAACAACTGCCGCTCATATTGCCCGTGCATCTTTGGAAAGCATTGCTTACCAAACCATGGATGTTTTAAAAGCGATGGAAGCCGACTCTGGAATTTCTATAAAAGAATTAAGGGTTGATGGAGGAGCTACGGCTAATAATTTACTGATGCAGTTTCAGGCAGATATTTTAAATACCAAAGTGGTGCGGCCGGTAATAACAGAAACTACGGCATTGGGTGCAGCCTATCTTGCTGGCCTGGCAGTTGGTTATTGGAAAAATATTGAAGCCATACAAAATCAATGGCAGGTGGATATAAGCTTTGAATCTACAATGCCAAAAGACGAACAGGCTGCCTTAAAAAAAGGATGGCTGCGGGCAATAAAATCTGCTATTGCGTGGGCAGATGATAAATAATTTTTTATAACACTAATTGCAACTAATTACACTAATTACACGAATTGAAAAATGTATGTTCGTAATTCGTGTAATTCGCTTATTTCGTGTAATTTGATTTATAAACCAACTAACTTCTTATGAATAATTTCCTGTACGAACTTATTGGCACTGCCTTTTTAATTTTATTGGGCAATGGTGTTGTAGCCAATGTTGTTTTAAATAAAACCAACGGTTATAATAGCGGTTGGATCGTGATCACACTGGGTTGGGCCATGGCTGTTTTTGTGGGTGTGTATATTTCTGCCGCACAAAGCGGGGCACATCTTAATCCTGCAGTAACCCTTGCGCTGGCTGTTGCAGAAAAATTTGATTGGGCACTTGTACCCACATACATCGCCGGCCAGTTTGCCGGTGCAATGATTGGGGCATTCCTGGTTTGGGTTGCTTACAAAAAGCATTTTGATGAAACAACCGATGCCAGTGCCAAATTGGGCGTTTTTTGTAACAGCCCGGCAATACCAAATATTTATTTTAACCTGGCTACAGAAATCATCGGCACTTTTGCCCTGGTATTTGGTATATTTTTTATAACCGGTGCCGATGTTAAGTTAGGCGCATTAGATGCTTTACCTGTAGCATTGCTGGTTTTAGGGATCGGCTTAAGCCTGGGAGGACCAACCGGTTATGCCATTAACCCAGCCCGGGATCTTGGTCCTAGGATCATGCATTTTATCCTTCCTATAAAAGACAAGGGTAACAGCGGCTGGGGCTATAGCTGGATACCGGTTGTAGGGCCTTTAATTGGCGGTATTTTGGCTGCTTTGGTGTTTAAAATGTTGTAATTATACTGTTAACATGGTTCAAAAAATATATCTGAAAGCCTCGGTAATCGTAGCTTTTCTTATATTTCCCCGATGGGCATAAAAAAATTGCCATCTAATTTTTAATTCCAACCCTCAAGCCTTACCTTTGCGGCTCGAAAATTAAACCTACTTTTTATGGCCAATACCGGTAAAATAAAATCAATCATCGGCGCTGTGGTTGACGTTCAGTTTGACAGCGACAGCAAACTACCCGAAATTTTAAATGCATTGGAGTTAAAACGTGAGAACGGCGATACTTTGGTGCTTGAAGTACAACAGCACCTTGGTGAAGACAGTGTACGTACCATTGCGATGGACGGAACAGAAGGTTTGGTACGTGGTACCGTTGTAATTGATACCGGTAAACCTATTGCAATGCCTGTTGGTGATGCAATTAAAGGCCGTTTATTTAATGTTACAGGGGATGCTATTGATGGTTTACCACAGGTTAGCAAAGTAGGTGGCCGTCCTATTCATGCCAAGCCGCCATTATTTGAAAACCTGAGTACAGCTAATGAAATCCTGTACACCGGTATTAAAGTAATTGACCTGATTGAACCTTATGCAAAAGGTGGTAAAATTGGTTTGTTTGGTGGAGCAGGTGTGGGTAAAACCGTATTGATCCAGGAATTGATCAACAATATTGCAAAAGCATATAGTGGTGTATCGGTATTTGCCGGTGTGGGAGAAAGAACCCGTGAAGGAAATGACCTGATGAGAGAGATGATCGAGGCAGGTATCATGAACTATGGCGAAAAGTTTAAGCACAGTATGGAAGAAGGCGGATGGGATTTGAGCGCTGTGAATATGGAAGAACTGAAAGAATCAAAAGCAACTTTCGTTTTTGGTCAGATGAACGAACCACCGGGAGCAAGGGCTCGTGTGGCTTTGAGCGGTTTAACGATTGCAGAATATTTCCGTGATGGAGATGGTACAGGACAAGGAAAAGATATCTTATTCTTCGTTGATAATATCTTCCGTTTTACACAGGCAGGTTCTGAGGTATCGGCTTTGTTAGGCC
>JAOAUI010000174.1 GCA_030157685.1 Ferruginibacter sp.
TTTATGATAGCCCTTACGGCTTCTATTTCAGCCTTAAGCGGATGCTCAAGCTGCTCCAGGAAAGCATTTACTTCTTCTGTTCTGTTTTCGGTATTCATTTAATATAAATCACAGCTGCATCTTAATTAACATTGCTGTAAAATTTATAGTAAAGTAACATTTTTTATTTAAACAGCTTCGGCCAGTTTATATCTGCATTCTTTTTTAGTGTGGCCTCATTCTTATTCCAGTCTTTTAAAGTGTTGGTAAAATACCTGTTGTAAAAAAGATACAGCCTGCCATTCAGTATTTTAAATGTTTCGGGGTCAACAGTAACCTTCTCACCGTTTTGCCCCATGGCATAGGCACACCACCCACCGTATTCGGGTTCGTATTTAAAAGGGGCTGCTTTAAAAGCTTCTTTGTTAGCTTCCGAAGAGAAATAATACAAAATGCCCTGGTACGATACTGCCAGTTCTTTTTTACCTTGTACAGCTTTGTTTTGTGCAAAATAGGCAACCGGGTCGTAACCTTTTATGGCTAATCCGCTTTCGAGGTTAAAGTGTTTTTTACGTAAGGTGCCTGCATCCTGTGCAACCACTGATAAACTGAAAATGCAAAAGGCCATTAAGTATGATATAACTTTCATTTGTTTGGTATTTAAGCATGCAAACGTATTGCAAACTTTGGTTGAATACTGTCGGGTGTATGACATTGAAAAAACTTTACAATTTATTAACGTCCGGGTTAAACCCGGGTAAAAGTTTCAACGTACATTTTGCGTTAAAGTTTATATAAATCAGGCAAATTGGAGCCGGTATGTCGCATAGCAGACAAAAGCATGTAAACTGTTAGCCTAAAATTGCATTTAAAATGCAACATTATGATTAAAACAATTTTTACCTGGGTTTTGCGGATACTGGCCGCTTTAATCCTGCTTCAAACTTTATATTTTAAGTTTACAGCCAAACCTGAATCTGTAGAATTATTTACCATACTGGGTATGGAGCCCTGGGGGCGGATTGGTACCGGCATTGCCGAACTGATAGCTTCAATACTGATATTAATACCCCGAACCACCTTATTGGGCGCTTTAATGGGGTTAGGTTTGATGGCTGGAGCAATTTTTTTTCATCTTACAAAATTGGGCGTTAACTTTGGCGGAGATGCGGTTTTGTTCATATATGCAGTGATTGTATTTGTCTGCTGCCTGGCCTTAATCATCATCAACAGAAGAAATATACCTAAACTATTAAAATTACAAATTTGACAAGCGTATTTAACAAGTCCGCAGAAGCATTAAACAGCCTGGCAGACGTATTGCAGCAGTTGCCTGAACAAAGCAGTTATACCAATCCCTGCGAGGCTTTAAGCAATGCAACCATCGGCCAGCACACCAGGCATATTATTGAACTGTATCAATGCCTGCTAGCCGGGTACCCGTCCGGAAAAATAAATTACGACGACCGTAAGCGTAACCCGCTTTACGAAAACGATATACCCGCTGCAGTTGAAGTCATCAGGGAAATTCAGAAAAATTTAGAACAGCCCGATAAGGAAGTGAACATTTTCTGCGGAACCCATGATAATTCCGTTTGTATTGAATCAAATTATTACCGGGAGGTTTTGTATAACCTGGAACACTGCATACATCACCAGGCATTGATAAAAGTGGCCCTGCTTTCCATAAAAAATATCAATATTGCCAACGGCTTTGGCGTGGCTCCATCAACCTTACAATACCGACAGGAATGTGCACAGTAAGTTTTGTACGGGTACATGATGCCATAATTATTACTTCAAACAGGGATGAACATATACAGCGTGAAAATGCTGCTGCACCTGCTTTTCATCAGCTGCAAAATAAAAAAATCATCTTTCCTAAAGATGCAAAAGCAGGAGGAACCTGGTTTGCCGCAGGCGATAGCGGAGTAGTTGCCGTATTGCTGAACGGTGCTTTTAAAAAACATATAGCTCAACCCCCTTACATCAAAAGCAGGGGTTTAATACTGCTTGAAATTATTGAAGCAGATGAACCACTTCCATTCTTTAAAATACTTGATCTGGATAATATAGAACCTTTTACGATTGTGCTCTATCAACCCGGTTTGTTGCATGAGTTAAGATGGGATGGAAATAATAAACATGAAAAAGCGCTTGACATTACCGGCAATTATATCTGGTCATCATCTACTTTATATACTGATGAAGTGATTGAACACAGGGAAAATCAGTTTCACCGTTTCATTCATTCTGCTGCCGGTATTACAGCCGCAACGGTTCATGATTTTCATGCCAGTAATAATGGCGATGCCGAGAATGGTTTTGTGATAAGCCGCCAAACGGGTATGAAAACATTCAGCATAACTCAGGCGGTAGTACAAACTGATGTTGTAAAATTTTTACATGCAGATCTGTTACAACAAAAGTGCTACACAGAAACCTTGCATATCAATCATGCTGCAATAAAAATTTAAGTGAAGAAGTTCAAACTCTTTATTCATAAGCTAACACACTGGGAGTACTGGCCTTTTGATGTGGTGTATATACCCATGTACTTTGTGTGGTTTTATTATTCGGCAAAGGCAAGGTCTTTTTTCTTTTTTAATGCAGCCAATCCCCATATTAAAAATGCAGGCTTCCTCATGGAGTCTAAAAAAGAGATCTACGATATTATTCCGGATCAATACATCCCTAAAACTTTGTTCTTTAAAGATGGAACTGACACAGTAGAAATATTGCAGGCTGTTGCAACTTCGGGCATTTCATTTCCCTGCATTGCCAAGCCTGATATGGGCGGAAAGGGCAGGGGCGTTCAAAAAATTTATGCATTGGAAGAGATTGAAACCTATGCAAGTAAAATAAAAATGGATTTTTTGGTGCAGGAGTTTATTCCTTACCCTGAAGAAGTGGGTATATTTTATTGCCGTATGCCAGATGAACCGGATGGTTTTATCACCGGAATTGTTGCAAAAGAATTTTTGATTGTAAAGGGAGATGGTGTTTCTACTTTATCACAGCTTATTGAAAAGGATCCACGGTACCATTTTCAACTGCGTGCTTTGCAAAAAATTTATGGAGAGGGGCTGAACACCGTTTTGGAAAAAGATGAACTGAAAAACCTGGTACCTTACGGAAACCATGCCCGTGGTGCAAAATTTATTGATGTAAGCCATTGGGCTGATGAAATATTTACAAAAAACTTTGACCAGGTATGTAAACAGATACCTGAATTTTATTTTGGCAGGCTTGATGTGATGTACAGTAATTTTAAAGATCTGAAAGCTGGTAAAAATTTTTCAATTGTTGAGCTGAATGGGGCCGGCAGCGAGCCTACACATATTTACGATCCCGGACACTCCTTGTTTTTTGCCTGGAAAGAAATTGCCCGGCATTTTAAATTGCTTTGTGCCATCAGCATAAAAAATAACAAAAGGGGTTTTAGGTATTTAACGGTTAAAGAAGGTATGCAGATGTTTAAAGAAAACAGGGCTGTTATGAAAAACCTCGATCAATTTTAATTAAGCCAACCAGTATGAATAAGAAAATAAAAAGCAGATTGAAGTGGAGCCTGCTTATCTTTTTATTTTGTTGGATTGTTATGGCACAAAGCTGTATGAAATTCCGCATCAGCGACAGCAAGGCAAAGGAAGAGTTCAGGCAAAGAGGTTTGCAGGTCAGTTTTAATTATGCAGATGCTGATGAAAAAGGATTGCATTACGCAAAATCCGGTGCTGATACTTTACCCACCTTGTTTTTTGTACATGGTTCACCGGGCAGTTGGGATGCGTTTAAGATTTACATGATGGATACGGATTTGCTGCAGCATTTCAGAATCATTTCGGTTGACAGGCCCGGCTTTGGCTACAGCAGCTTTGGTACAGCTTTTAACCTGGAAGAACAGTCTTTACTTATCAACCAGGTAATTCAAAAAGAAAATAATAATAAACCTGTACACCTGGTTGGGCATAGCATTGGCGGGCCGGTAATTATACACCTGGCTGAAAATCATCCGGAGGAATTTGCATCTTTGACAATATTGGCGGGTTCTATTTCGCCTTACGAAGAACCCAAGGAATACTGGCGCTATCTTTTTATGTACACCCCTTTAAAAGTGCTGATGCCCGGCGCTTTTAAACCATCCAATGATGAGATTATTTATTTTAAGAAAGACCTTTACCACACCGATACCATGTATGCTGCACTAACCATGCCTGTAACTTTTATTCATGGCGATGCCGATAAGTTTGTTACGGTAAAAAATGTGGAGTATGGAAAAAAGAAGCTGGCCGGTAATCCTAATGTAAAAGTCATCATCATTCCGGGGGCAAGCCATTTTATACCCTGGGAGCATTTTGATCTGATAAAAACGCACTTGCTTACGTTGAGTACAACAAAATAAATAAAAGATGATTAGTGAAAACAAGACAAAACTCAACCTTCACCAATCATTTTCAATCCAGCTACATCATTAATCAAAATCTCTTTTTTTGTAATAGTGATAATATTTTCTTTTTCAAACTGATTTAAAGTGGTTGTTACTGTTTGTCTTGATGAGCCGATCAATTTGGCGATATCATCATGCGTTAAAAACTTATCAATTGCAGCGGTGTTATTAACGACAGCATTTTTATCTTTTGCCAGCTGCAAGAGTAATTGAGCCAGCCTGCTTTTTACGTCTTTATTTAAAATGTTTAACAGGCGGTTTTCTACCTTACGCAGCTTATTGCCCAGGTGAAAACTAAAGGCAATGGCCATTTCGGGCTTGCGCTGCAGGATGCGTATAAAATCTTCCATGGTAAATGCACAAAGGCTCACATCGCTTTTATACGCCTGGGCAAATTCGTCCTGGTGGTTGTTCTTTTCCAGGGTAAGCTGCCCGAAAACCTCGCCTTTCTGAATGATCTCTTTAATCACTTCATTGCCGGCTTCATCAATATAGCCCAGTTTTATAAAACCATCTTTGGCAAAATAAAGTTTGTTGCGGTTCTGGTGCGGAAAGTAAATGTATTCTCCGCTGGCTGCTTCTACATAATTATGCACCAATGC
>JAOAUI010000175.1 GCA_030157685.1 Ferruginibacter sp.
AGTAGACGGAGCCCCAGCTTGATGTGCTGATTTGTTGATTTGATGATTTGGTGATATTGACAGTTATATTGCCCATGTTGGCTTTTACTTTTTCTGCATCAAATCTTTTTTTGAAATAACCGGTGCCTGCTTCGGTTGCATCATCGGTACTTTTCACAATGGTGTTTCCCAAATTGATGGTCACTTCTTTTTCTTCAGCCAGCCAGTTGTTACCACCGAGCAGTAGAGCATAACATGCTTCTGCCGTGGCTTTGGTGGTTTTCCAATTTTGAGTTTGCTTTTGTTTCAGCAACCATGTTTTCAAATCATCAACGGTTGTGTTGTTTTTGTCAATATCCATAAAAGCTTCTATCATCATGGCCTGGCTTTCAATAGGAGCCTGGTGCCAGTAGTAGCCGCCGGTTGTCCATTCTTTCCAGTACATGCCCATTTCTTCTTTGTTGATGGCATTTTCTTTTAACGATTTGATGATGGCTACAGGTGTTGCTGCATCATTGCTGCGGTGCAATGCCAAAGCAATCATTGCCTGCATATACTTGCTGTTGCTGAGCCAGTATTTTTTTGCCTGGCCCGTATAATAATTATAAGCTGTTTGTGAAGCAGCAGCAACTTTATACTCGGGGAAGAAACTGCGCATGTACAAATACTGAATCTGAATGCTGCTTAAATGATTCTCTTTAAGTTTCGCTTTGTATTTAATTAAGTCATCGTAATCTTCTTTTATTTTTTTATCGAGATAAGGAACGGCTTTATCAATAATTGTTTTGATGGTTTGATAATTATCTCCGGTAAGTGCATTCAGTTTTCTTAAATGCCCGATGCCGGTTGCAATGTACTGTGTCATGTACCGGTCATCGGCCCCGCCTTTAAACCAAACAAAGCCACCGTTGCTACTCTGCATTTCTTTTAGTTTATTGAATG
Organism: Ferruginibacter sp.; assembly: GCA_030157685.1. GTDB lineage: Bacteria > Bacteroidota > Bacteroidia > Chitinophagales > Chitinophagaceae > Ferruginibacter. The sequence continues at coordinate 922 of JAOAUI010000175.1, forward strand.
CTTTGTTTTGCTCTGCACTCATACGCACCATATCAAACAGCAGGGCAATATTTTTCTTCTGCTGATTTTCATTTTGTGCATCCAATACCCAGGGTGTTTCCTGCAATAAGGCCGATTTTAATTCTTCATTTTTTTGCAGGTTGGAAAGGAGAGCTGCGGTATCCACAGTTTTCCATTTTTCAAAAACAGCTTTTATTTTTGGCATGGAGCGGCTGATATACGATGCCAATGTATTTGCATAATACCGGTTGAAAGTTTGCTCGGCACATTCATAAGGATACTCCATTAAATAAGGAAGTGCCTGCACCGCATACCAGGCCGGGTTGCTGCTGTATTCAACTGTTAACGCATGATTGGTGATGGTTGTGCTGTTGCCACTATTGAGTAATTTATCAAACTTAAAAGTTTTTGTAGTTTGATTACGGAGGTTGAGTGGCAGACTTTCTGTAACCAGCATGCGGTTGGTTAAAACAGGAATGGCCATTTCCTCTCCATCAGAAAATTCACCTGCTTTGGCAACGATCCTGTACGTCATGGCACTATTAAAATTGAAAGGTATCTCCATCGGGAATTTTACTACCTGGCTTTGTCCGGGTGCGATTGTAAAATATTGACTGGGAAAAACATTCTTAAACCAGCCATCAACCGGTTTGTTGGTAGCTGCATCCAGTAACTCCAATGTTGCAATACCGGTTACTTCTTTTTCGCCCAGATTTACAATTTTTGCACTGAACTCCATGTTATCACCCTCTCTCATAAAGCGTGGCGCATTGGGCTGCACCATCAGTGGCTTTTGTGTTACAACTGTTTTTTCGCTGTAGGCAGTTGCTGCATCTTTGGTATGGGCCAGTGTCATCAGCTTCCATTGCGTTAATGCTTCGGGCATGGTAAAACTAAATTCAATATTGCCTTCGGCATCGGTTCTTAGATCAGGAAAGAAGAAAGCGGTTTCGTTGAAGTTTTTGCGGACCTGAACTGAGGGGCTGTTTCTAGTTTCTTGTTGCTCGTTTCCTGCTTTACTTGTCTTCATATTGAATATAACAGTGTCTGCCATAACCTCTTCATCTTTTGCAATTTTTGGAGGTGTAAATTTTATCTGATTAATTTCTCCAGGAGCAGGCGGCGGTGGAGGTGCACTCATTGCTTTCATACTAACCATTCCATCACGTTCAGAATATCTTCCACCATATGAGCCAGAATTTAAAAGCCGGTCGTAAGATTTATTTGGAGCAGTTAAATATTCGTACTCTCTTCTGTTAAACTCTTCTGAGTTAACTTTTGTAAACCCATTTATATTCCAGTAAATAGTATTGTACAATCCAGGCCATATAGCTGGCCTGTACCAGTTGTGTGGTTTAAACTGGTCAAGACTTGCATCGTACATACCGGCCAACATTTCGGCCGCAATCTTTTCGCCTTTGTTACCGGTAATTTTTATTTTCCATTTTTCATTGGCACCGGGTAATAATTTATCACGGAAGGTTTCGTAACTGATTTTTAAGTCTTTATTGCTCCAGGGAATGCTGAAAGCCTGGTTGCCTTTGTAAACACGGTTATGTTTTACAAAAGCATAGCTCATGGCCAAGCCGCCACGGTCTTGTTCGCCAGCAGGTTGTGCGAAGGGTACAGACTGTGTATTGGTGATTGTTTTATAAGTAAGCGTATTGGTTTTATCCATTTTACTTAAGGAATGGATCAACCAGATATTATCAAAACCGGTTGCAATATTGTAACTGATCTGTTCGCCGGGCTCTGCATTTCTTTTTGTTACATCAAGTTTTACAGCATCGTAAATTTTTTCATTGGCTGTACTATTGGTTAGTTGAATATATTTTTCTGCTCTAACCAATTCTCCATATTTATCTTTTGTAGTTGCAATTATTTTGTACCAGCCAGTTGCTAACTGCCGACTGCCGACTGCCCACTGCCCACTTTCATTCGTACTGTCAGACTTATCTAATACTTTCTCTCCCAGCGGCCATTTGCTCTGCTGGTCTTCATCTTTATAAACATCATAAGGGAAATAACCTTCGTACTCATTCTTACTCATCATAAACTGGTCGGGCATTTCCCATAATCTTTCCCTGAAAATTTTTGTTGGCGACATCACTTTGGTTATCGTAACATTCACGTTTGCTTTTTCAAAAATATCGTTCAGGTTGGTGGTGGATATGTTTAAATTTTTCAGGCTGTCGGCCGGCATTGTTTCGGGCATATCAATATTCAGTTGCAGCATCTGGTAAGCTACGGCTACAGATGTATTGCCGCTCCTGGTTTCTCCGTTGATATCGGTAATGTCGGCGCTTACTTCGTAATAAAAAGTAGGCTGACTTTTTTTATCAACCGACTCATCAGGTATGGCTTTGAATTTAATTTTAAATTCACCCTTTGCATCGGTCTTTGTTTCGCCGTTTGTTATTTCCATTTCTTCGTTATTGCCCGATGGAAAACCTCTGTAATAACCTCCCCAACCCCACCAGATTGGATAGCGCACTTTACGTACCACACGGTAACTTACTTTGGCACCATCTACATTATTACCGGCGTATGCTTTTGCGGTACCGGTTACTTCAATACTGTCGTTAACCCGGTACGTGCCTTTGGGTTTTTGTATTTCTGTAAAGAATTTGGGGCGTTTGTATTCTTCCACACTAAAGCTTACATAAGATTTTGTAGCTGTATCATACAAGCTGAAGCTGCCGTTCATTACACCTTCGGGGAGTTTGAATGAACCTTTGTAACTGCCGAATTCGTTGGTAGTAACAGTCAGTTCAGCCGACTTTTGCCCGTTGGCATCTTTTAACTGTATTTTGGTTTTAAAACCGGGCACTACGCCGCTTTTTGAAACTTCTTTTTCTTTTAAAGTAACAATGCCTTTAAAATAAAGAGTTTGCCCGGGGCGATAAATAGACCGGTCGGTAAATAAAAAAGTATGTTTTTCAGTTTCAGGTGTATAGCTGTTGTAATTATAGCTTGAATGGTTTTCGTCCATAAACAACTCATCGGCCCCATGTGTGATCTGCATTAAAAAATTGCGGTAGTCCTTACTTTCTTTCAGTTTGAAAAAACCATTTTTATCTGTTGTATATTTTTCCAGTTTTTCCTCTTCATATTTACTGGTGTTGTAATTATATTTCGATTCCCAGATCTGCACCGCAGCATTGGCAAGTGGCTGGCCATTATCCCGGTCAAGTACATAATAATCGTTAGCATTGGTATGTATGTAGCTGATGTTGCTGATATAAGTCTGTTGCTTTGCAAGCATATTTTTCTTTACTGAAAAATTGGGGTCAATACTTGCCAGGATAAAATAGGTGCCATTGGCAAGACCATCAATTTTTATTTCGGTGCTGTGCTCCTGGTAATCCTGCAGATCGGGCAGGGTAATGCTCCAGCTTTTTACCGGTTTCATGGTTGTATAAAACTCCCATGTTTTTTCATAATCCCTTCTGTCGATACTTTTTATTTCCTCCCTGGTTGTTTTTATTACACGCAGGTAAAGTGTTTTAATGTTCTTGTATTTAACCAGGCTGCGGAAAGGTTGCAGCGGCACATTCACTTTTTCTGTTTCAATATTCAACGAAGGCTGACTAAGCTGCCCAACTGCATTTTTTGCGTTAATACCACCTTCCGATTTTGGAAACCTGGCATAAACTGTTTCAAATAATTCCCTGGCTCTTTTTATTTCGTACTGGTTTTCAGTTTTTGTAAGAGCTTCATATTGTTGCCCACGTTGTAAATAAATAGTACCACGCAAAAACATTGCCTGTGCAATAGCCTGGTTATTGGGATATTTCTGTTCAATGGCAAGCAAGGCTTCTTCATAGAGTTTCTCTTTGCCTTCCATTACTGCATTGCTGTTTACGAAATTTAATCTTATGAGGTCGGCATCAATCAATGCATCAGGATTGGCATCTGCCAGGTGAAATTTTATAAGATCCTGCAACAGCAGCAATGCCCTGTGCTGGATGGATGCGGTGTCTTTAGTTTTAAAAGAAGCGCTGCTAAAATCTTCTGCCTTAGCAAATGCAATGGCATCATCAACCTTAAACTGGTAAGCCGGTTTAATAACACCATCCTCATCATTC
>JAOAUI010000176.1 GCA_030157685.1 Ferruginibacter sp.
ATCATTTCCATTAAAAATGCCGGTGGCAACTGGTATTTTTCTTCTTCTTCCAGCAATCCTTTTAACAGCAATACATATTTAATAGTTTGGTCTTCGTTCTTAAATGTTTTTAAGGCTTTGTTTAGCTGAGATGATATTTCCAGGGCCTGTTCCTGTTCATGCTCGGTGCCGTTGGCAAAAAAATCGGGGTGGTATTTTTTTTGTAGTTCAAAATACTTTTGGGCAAGTTTAGTCTTGCCAATTTGTATTGATATGGGGAGTTCAAAAAGTTCAAAGTAATTCATGTTGCAAATGTAGTGCATCGTTTTATTTACTTTTTGCCTTGACGCAAAAAGTAACAAAAAAGTCAAGACAAAACGAATGCTCCGCCGTTTTGCCGTGCCCCCGATGGCTATCGGGGCAGCCACCGCCACGTGACCAGTATGCTGCGGTTAAATCAGTATAAAATAAATACCGTTTTTCAAAGACTCTCTTAAATAGTAACTAGCTTAATTATCATTTGTGTGGCAGTTCACACTCATTCTAATATCAAAATCGGGAAATACCGTGGTCGCAGTCGTATCAAAAAGCATAAAGGGTGGGTATCCATTAAATTAACGCTGCTTTTCAATTTTGTTAAAGGATTGCGCTTAAGAATAGAATTACCAATGTACAAGTCAGAGTACAAATGTTCAACATGGCTGCTTCCGACAAACGGGCTGTATTCGTTTGTCGGGCTCCTTTCCTGCCTGCCGGCAGGCAGGTTTGGTTCTTTTTTGGAGAAGCAAAAAAGAACATAAAAGAGAACTGTAGCCATTTTACTTTTAATGCCATTGCAGACTACTGCCTCAAATCTCCCATCTAAAATGTAAATTGCCGCTTTAAATAAACGATTGATGCTACAAATTGGATTAATACGGGAAGGAAAAGTTCCGCAGGATAACCGGGTGGCACTTACACCGGCCCATTGCAAATGGCTGCACATGCATTTTGATGATGTGAAAGTGGTGGCACAACATTCTGAAAACCGTTGTTATACCGATAAGGAATATGAAAGGGCAGGAGTGGAGGTTACAGAAGACCTGAGTGAGTGTAACCTGCTGCTGGGCATAAAAGAAGTACCGGTTGATATGCTGCTGGAAGGAAAGCGGTACATGTTTTTTTCTCACACCAAAAAATTACAACCCGGCAATCAAAAACTGTTTAAGGCACTGCTTGATAAAAAAACTACACTGATAGATTATGAATGCCTGGAGCATGAAGACGGCACCCGCATTATTGGCTTTGGTTTTTTTGCAGGTATTGTGGGTGCACATAACGGCATGATGGCTTATGGCAACCGCACAGGGGCTTTTAAACTGCAGCGTGTGGGATCGGTTAACAGTTTTCAAAAACTGATACACACTTATTTTGGATTAAAACTGCCCAATATTAAAATTGCTGTAACCGGCACGGGCCGTGTGGCGCATGGCGTGCTGGAAATTATGAACCTGATGGGTATACATGAAGTGGAGCCGGATGAATATGTTGAAAAGGAATTTGCTTACCCGGTGTATGTGCATTTAAAAGGAGTTGATCTGTATACACACAAAGAAACCGGTAAATACAACCGCAATGATTTTCATGCCAATCCGCAGCAGTATAATTGCCGGTTTACAGAATATCTTGCCCACACAGATATACTGATGAACGGGATTTACTGGGAGAAAAATATTCCACGTTTATTTGAAATGGATGACCTGCAAAAAAATGATTTTCGCATACAAACCATTGCAGATATTACCGATGACAGGAATGGATCGGTGCCCTGCAACCTGGGCGACAGCACCATTGATGCACCCGTGTATGGTGTTGACAGGAAAAGCTTTGAGCGTACCGCTCCTTATTTACCTGGCTCGGTAGATATAATGGCAGTTGGCAACCTGCCCAATGAATTACCCAGGGATGCAAGCCGTTATTTTGGCGAACAAATGATAAAGTTTGTTTTAAATGATATACGCCAGGGCGGAAGCAGGATCATAGAACAGGCAACAATGATACATGAGGGTAAACTTACTGAACCATATCTTTATATGAAAGATTATGCAGGATTGTAATTAAAGAAAGAGATAGTAGTCTTTTAATGCTGCAGTAAATTCAGGAGTATAATTATGATCGGCATCTTCAATAATAATTTCCATCAATTGTGGCTCGGTTTTTAGGCGGTTAAAAAATAAAACGCCCCTGAAAAATTTATGTTTCATGGTTTGCTTTACCAATATCTGTTTTGAAAGATGTAAGCCCGGTTTTTCAGATTCTTCAATAAAATAACCAACCCGGTGGTATGGCAGTAAAACAGCAAAAAAGCCATCGGTGGTAAGATACTTATCAACCACCTGCAACAGCTGCATTAAATTCAGCGATGTATTATGCTTTGCATTGTTTTTGGCTTTATCAGCCGATTGCAGGTCATCTTCAAAAAAAGGAGGATTGGAAATAATGCAGTCGTATTTTTTTTCTGAGCTGAAGCTTAGAATATCGTCATTAAAAACCTCTATGTTTTCGGCCCATGGCGATGCAGCAATATTTTCGCCTGCCTGTTCGGCTGCAGCTGCATCAATTTCAACCGCATCAATTTTTAATGCATTGTTTTTTTGAGCAACCATTAGTGATAGTAAACCAGTTCCTGTGCCTATCTCCAGGCAATTGGCAAGCTGCTTACCGGCAGGCAGGCATGTTTTGCAACCTGCAACCAGTGCTCCAAACAGGCAGGCATCGGTAGTTACTTTCATAGCGCACTTGTCCTGGTTAATAGTAAACTGTTTGAATTTGAAATAAGAATTTGCCATAGAATATTGCCCGCAGATACTTCGACAAGCTCAGTACGCAGATTTCGCTGATGTTAAGTTATTGGTCATCCGATAACGCATTAAGAAATACTTTATTGTAACTAAGGCAAAAAATTAGTACACAGTATATTACCACTCTGCCCTGGCAGATGGGCTAATGCTCAGTTCAGTAAAATCATCTTCCAGGAATTTATAGTAGCCGGTTATGGCTATCATGGCAGCATTATCAGTACAATATTCAAAATCGGGAATAAAAGTTTGCCAGTTTTCTTTTTCGCCCATGGCAGCAAAAGCCTTACGCAATCCACTATTGGCACTTACGCCACCGGCCAGGCAAATATGGGTAATGCCAGTTTCTGTCGCAGCTTTTTTAAGTTTATTTAGTAAGATGCTGATGATACGGTCCTGTACCGATGCACAGATATCATCCATATTTTCGGCAATAAATTTTTGACGGGTTTCTTCATCTGCCAGAAATTCTTCTTTAAATAAATTGCTGGTACCGGCATTTTTTAAAAAATAAAGAATAGAAGTTTTCAGGCCCGAAAAACTAAAATTCAAACCCGGTATCTGCGGCTCGGGAAATTTAAAACGCTTAGCATTGCCGAGAGCGGCATGCTTATCAATCAGCGGCCCGCCGGGGTAGGGAAGCCCCAGCATTTTTGCCGTTTTATCAAAAGCTTCGCCGGCTGCATCATCAATGGTTTCGCCAATTACTTTTAATTGCGTGGGGCTATCGCAACGTACAATTTGAGTATGCCCGCCGCTTACGGTTAAACATAAAAAAGGAAAGGAAGGCCTTCTCTCCGGAATAAGATTTGCAAGCACATGTGCCTGCATATGATGCACTGCTATCAAGGGCTTATCCAATGCAAGAGCCAAAGATTTTGCAAACTGTGCGCCAACCAATAAGGAACCTATAAGGCCGGGAGCTTGTGTAAATGCAATCGCATCAACTGCTGTAATATCGCAATTTGCTTTTTGCAGAGCAATATCAACAACCGGCACAATGTTTTGCATGTGGGCACGGCTGGCCAGTTCGGGTACTACACCTCCAAACTGCTCATGCACGGTTTGGTTGGCAATGCTGTTCGATAAAATTTTTCCATCAACGCAAACGGATGCTGATGTTTCGTCGCAGGAAGATTCAATGGCTAAAATAGTTATGGACATAGGCGTCAAAGATACCGTATACTGATAATGTCTGCAATATCTCCGGCCATACAGATGGAAAATACGTTCTCTGCAATTTTATATTTTATGGCAACCTGTCTGCCATCAATCAATACGGTTCCTGCAGGTAGTGAGTGAACTTCAAGTTTTTTGCCGTTTGATAATTCAATCATCATTTTGCAGCCATCCAGTTTGCCGGTATAGTCTCTTATAATACCATTTACTTCGGGGGCACAATCTCTTCCCGGTTTTTTGCAGGCAAAAAAAGCAGGAAACAGTAATAATAAAATAAATACTTTTTTCATGGGTGTTTTATATTTTCAGACTGGTTTGTTGAATAAAACGCTGTTTTTAAAAAAGGCAATTACTTACTCCGTATCGCCACCACCGGGTCCATTTTAGCAGCTTGCGATGCAGGAATAATACCAGCAAGTATACCAACAGCTAAACAAATGATAATGGTTGCAAAAAGCATAGGTAAAGAAATATACACCGGGAATTTTAGTGGCCCCGATAATATAAGCGTGAGTATGTACACAAAAAATAAACCAATAGCGCCGCCCAAAATGCAGAGTACGGTGGCTTCCATTAAAAATTCAAAAAGGATGGTGCTTTTTTTGGCGCCAATGGCTTTTTTTAAACCAATGATGCTGGTTCTTTCTCTAACTGTAACAAACATAATATTGGCAATACCAAACAGGCCCACAATTAAACTAATGCCGCCAATAATAGCGCCCACAACATTTACAGTTGAGAAAAAGCCGGTAATCGCTTTACTGAATGCCTCTACACTGTTTAAAGAAAAATTATCTTCCTGCCTGGGGCTTAACCTCCGTATCTGCCGCATAATGCCTTTTAATTCGTCCATCAAGGCATCGGTGGTTACGCCTTCTTTTCCTTTAGCAATCAATATTGGGTTGGCATTTTCTTCTTCAAACAGTTGTTTGCAGAATTTGTATGGCAACATGATGCAGTTATCATAATCCCAGCCAATCATATTTGTACCTTCTTTTTTAATAACAC
>JAOAUI010000177.1 GCA_030157685.1 Ferruginibacter sp.
CGCAGCCAACCGGTATGTTGCCGTATGTCGTAAAAAGTAAAATTATTTTCAAGCGCAAAAGAACGGATTGTATTTCTGATCTTATTGTTCACATCATCCATCAGGTAACACTCATCAATATCAATCACTTTATCAAAAATGCGTGGCACATGAAAACCCAGGGCATTTTGTTGCGTTGTAATGTCTGTCTGCCCTATTTCATCGTTGGTTAAGTAACGCTTATTACTGAATGTAAACTCCAGTTTATTTCTGTAATGCACTGTATCATTGGCCCCAATGATGGGTAAAATATCAGGCAGGTCAACCTTGCCGATGCGCCGCAGGTTTTGTTCTACTTCCTGTTGCTTGTATTGCAACTGTTTTGCATAAGGCAGCATTTGCCATTTGCAGCCGCCGCAAATGCCAAAGTGCTTGCAAAAAGGGTCAACCCTTTCTTTGGAAAGCTCCTTAATTTTTAAAACCCTGCCTTCAGCCCAATCCTTTTTATTTTTAGTAAGCAGCACATCGGCCACATCGCCAGGTACAGCTCCAGATATAAAAACAACCTTGCCATCAAGCTTGGCCAAAGCCTTTCCTTCGGCGGCATAATCGGTAACCAAAAGGTCTTCCAGTATTATTTTCTTGTTTTTTTTACTCACGGCAGCAAAAATACCGCATTAATCATCAATATTGTTTTGTTAACGATTTGTAATTGTTAAAGTATCGGGACGGCTATATATGCACATTAACCACCTATTTTAAATACATTTGCTATCCTTAAATAACGATGAAAAAATATTTAATTTTCTTTTTTGCCGCCCTATCAGCCACCTCGGTATATAGCCAGGGTTTCCAGGTTACTTTTAAAGCTCCGGGCTATAAAAGTGGTATTGCATATCTTACCTACTACATGGGCAGCAATTTTAATATTGCCGACTCGGCAGCCATTGCCAATAACGGCACAGCTGTTTTTAAAGATTCTACAAAATTACCCCCTGGTATTTATGCCATTTTTTTTCCAGACAAACAGTTAAGAACCGAGTTTTTAGTTGGAGATGAACAAACCCTTACTGTAACGGCCGACACAGCCGACCTGGTTAATAAAACCATCGTAACCGGTTCAAAAGAAAATATCCTGTACGATCAGTATCAAAAAATTGCTGCATCCAAAGGAAGGCAAATACAACAGGAGCGTCAGGCTTATATGAATGCTGTAACAAAGGCCGATTCGGCACTGCACGAAAAAAAATTCACTACACTTATTAATGAGTTGAACGATTACCGGGAAGGAATTATTAAAAACCAATCAACCTCTATGATGGCAGCTTTGTTAAATGCCATGAAAGAACCTCCTTATCCTGCCAAGGTACCGGTAACCAGACAGGACTCTATCGATAATTACAACGAATACAAAAAGCATTATTGGGATGGTATCAGTTTTATGGATGACCGGATCATACGTACTCCTTTCTTTTTAAAAAAGATAGAACGTTATTACCGGGAGGTGATATCGCCTGATGCGGATACCATTATAAAAGATGTTGATTATAAATTATTGCTGGCCCGGTCGGCGCCGGAGATGTATAAATTTTTACTGAACTGGCTTACCGATGAATTTATAAACCCGAAGTACATGGGCCAGGATGCGGTTTTTGTACACCTGTTCGAAAAATACCACAGTAAGGGTGCAAGCTTTTGGCTTAATGAAAAGCAGATGGAAACCATCAGCCGGAGGGCCTATATGCTGATGGCCAATTTAATTGGAGAAAAAGCTGCCAACCTTGAAATGCTGAACACGGAAGACAAGCCAACTGCATTATACAACCTGGATGCAGATTATACCGTTATTTGTTTTTGGGACCCCAACTGCGGCCATTGCAAAGAAGAGATACCCAGGCTTGATTCGATATACAGGGCCAGCTGGAAGAAACACAATTTGAAAGTTTTTGCCGTGCTTACACCCGACGGCAAGCAAAGCGTAAAGCCCGAATGGCTTACATTTATTAAAGAAAACAATATCAGCGACTGGACCCACGTTTATAAAACCAAAGAAATGGAGGATGCGGATTTTGCGGCGCAAAGGCCCGGTTTCCGTCAGTTATACGATATCAACATGACCCCTACCATATATTTGCTGGATAAAGAAAAGCGGATAATAGGAAAAAAACTAACCCTGCTGCAGCTGAATGATTTGCTGGAAGTAAAATGGAATAAGACCGCTTCGGATTAAAACAAAACAACTGATGAGAAAATTTTTATTGCTGTTTACTTTTGTATGCTTTACAAGTGCAGTTTTTTCGCAAACCTTATTTACCTATGGCAACACCCCTGTTGATAAAGCTGAGTTTATAAGGGCATATAATAAAAACAAAACACCGGTTGCCGATAAAGAAAAAGCCCTGCGGGAATATCTTGACCTGTATATAAAATTTAAACTGAAAGTAAAAGCAGCCATGGATTTGCATCTGGACACTTTACCCCAATTGCAATACGATGCCCAAAGTTTTAGAAGCCAGATAGAAGACAGTTATTTAAACAATGAGAAAGCGGTTAACGATCTGCTGAACGAAGCCTTTACCCGCAGCCAGAAAGACCTCCATGTCTTACATTTTTTTGTTCCGGTTGATCAGGCATTAACTCCGGAGGATACATTAAAAGCCTTTACATCAATAAATACTTTTTACGCTGCATTAAAGGCCGGCAAAACCGATTATGCTAATTTAAACGCAGCATCTGCTGTTAAAATAAAACAATCCGATTTTGGCTTTATCACTGTTTTTAGTTTACCATACGAATACGAAAATGTTGTTTATGCATTAAAGATGGGAGAAACATGCAAACCCATCCGAACTAAAAACGGCTGGCATCTGTTTAAATTAATTGATGAGAGAAAAGCTGTGGGTAAATGGAAGGTTGCGCAGATACTGCTGTCTTTTCCGCCCGATGCCACTGCAGAAGCAAAAAAAGTTTATGAAAAAAGGGCTGATTCCATTTATCAATTATTGCAAAAAGGCGAAGATTTTGGCAAGATGGCCAGGTGGTTCAGCGATGATAAAGTTAGTTACAGCAATAATGGAGAAATGGCCGAGTTTGGTTCCGGAAAGTTTGAGAGCTCTTTTGAAAATGAAGTTTTTAAGCTTACCAGAGACAAAGAAATAAGCAAACCTTTTTTAACTGCTTATGGTTACCATATTGTAAAGCGGTTATCGCAAAGCCCGGTATCGGCCGATAAAAATGATATGGCTTACCAGTTTGAATTAAAGCAAAAGGTACAACAGGATGGCCGGATAAATGTTGCCAAAGACCAGTTTGTAAAAGAAATTTTAAAGCAGGTAGGTTTTAAAAAGACAGGTGTAGTTACCGATGCAGAACTGTATCGCTATGCCGATGCTGTAATTGCCAGCCCTAATTCAGAAACAGGCAATGCAACTATTTACCCGATAACCGGTAAACCTGTTTGTTCCTATGCCAAAGCAAAACTAACCGGTAAAGACTGGCTTGATTTTGTTAGAAATTATAAAGGTACAGGCGAATTGTACCAGGGAGAAAGTAATGCGGCACTGTTGGAGAAATTTATTACTACATCAGTAATGGATTACTATAAAAAAAACCTGGAAGATTACAATGCTGATTTCCGTTACCAGATGGATGAATTTAAAGATGGCAATGTATTGTTTGAAATAATGGAAAGAAATATCTGGGGCAAAGCATCTGCCGACCTGAATGGCTTGCAAAAATATTATAACGAAAATAAAAGCAAATATCTCTGGAACGCAAGTGCCAATATCATTGTATTCAACAGTGCAGGCAAAAGCTTTGCAGAAGAAGCAAGAGCGGCTCTTTTAAATGGAAAAGAGTGGAAAAAAATTGTTGAAGAGTCAAACAATAACATACAGGCAGATTCGGGCCGGTTTGAACTTACACAAATACCGGTAACTATTGATTCAAAAACAGCAGAAGGTTATGTTTCTGAAATTGCAGTAAGCCCTGTTGATGGCAATACAAGCTTTATAAAACTCATTCATCATTACAGCGCCAACCTGCAGCGTAGTTTTGATGAAGCAAAAGGAATGGTTATAAATGATTATCAAAATATTTTAGAAGAAAAGTGGATTGGTGAATTGAAAAACAAATACCCGGTTAAAATAAACGAAGCCGTTTTTCAGTCGCTGTTGAAATAGTTACATAATTATAAGAAAGCCTGCCAACAAAAAACTGTTGGCAGGCTTTTTGTTTAAGTGGGTTTTGAGAACAGAATACGGATATAAAAATGATGAGGATTTTTATCATTAAAACCGGATTGATTCACAAAACACAAGAATATGAAAAAACTAATTTTAGCAATGGTGTTAACAACAACAGTTGCATTAGCCACACAGGCGCAGGTGTATGTACAGGGCGGATTAAATCTTGCCAACATTACAAAAACAAAAGACGGGCAAACTGAGAAGAATAATATGCTGCCTTCATTTAATGCAGGCATTTTAGGCCGCCTGGAATTAGCTGATATGTTTCATCTTGAGTCAGGTGTTTTATTAACCGGCAGAGGTTCTAAGGCAGAAACTTATTTCAACAGCGGCAATGATTACATAAAAACAAAATTCAATCCGCTTTACATTGAAGTGCCATTAAATGCTGTAGTAAAAATCCCTTTACAAAAAGAGTCAAATGTATTTTTTCATGCTGGCCCTTATGCGGCTATAGGCATTGCCGGTAAATCAAGGCAGGACTCGAAGTTTGGCCCACTGATGTCTTCCTCAACAAGTAACATTAAATTCAGCAACGACGACCCTCTTACATCTGAACAGGAAGACGCAGGCTATGACAAATTAAAGCGTTTTGACTTTGGTTTAAATTTTGGCGGCGGTGTTCAGCTTGGGAAAGTAATATTAAAAGCCAATTACGGGCTTGGTCTTACAAAAATAAATTCAACACAAAGCAATAATAATGCTGATGATAAAAACAAGTACCGCACACTTAGTTTTTCAGTAGGATTTCCGCTTAGCAAATAAT
>JAOAUI010000178.1 GCA_030157685.1 Ferruginibacter sp.
ATCAATGCATCCAGGTTATCAATGCCAATCGTTTTAAGCATCTCACTGGTTTCGGCATCATTTGGGCCAATGTGGCGGCCGGCAAATTCGTACTGTTGTTCTTTAAAAAGATTCATATTGCTGCGGTGGTTTTATGCTCCTTATCTCCGCAATGAAGATAGGGGAGTAGATTATGGTTTATTTTTTTGGAGCCGGGCTTTTGAATATTTATTAAGCTTCATTGGCGTCGCACTCTTGTACAGTAAATCTTTATTCAGCTTTTATCATGTGGTATTTGGTGCCGCAAATTTACGAAAACACAACAAGAGTTAATGCTAATAAGTTCGCTACTTTTGCCCTGTGGAAATTTAGGGGATACAAAGACTAAAACAGCTATACAAATGGTAGATGAATTATTGCAAAACTGGGAAAAGAAATCGGCCGATCATCAAAAGCTGTACAAGCAGTATTTGCACCGTGCCGATAAACGGAAGGTGCTGAAACTGTTGCCCGACCTGCATGACGAAGCTTTTGAGAAGATTGACTGCCTGCAATGTGCCAACTGCTGTAAAAGCTATTCGCCCCGGTTTAAAACGCCTGATATAAAACGTATTGCCAAATATTTAAAGATGAAGGAGGGCGACTTTATCAACACCTATCTCTTTATTGACAGTGAGGGTGACTATGTTCTAAAATCAAAACCCTGCCCTTTTTTGGGTGCCGATAATTACTGCACTATTTACGAAGAGCGCCCATCCGATTGTCACCGCTTTCCTTATACCGATGAAGATGTATTGATCAAACGGCAACAACTTACTCAAAAAAACAGCAACTTTTGCCCAATTGTTTATTATGTGTTGGAGAAGTTGATAGCGCTCAAATAGGTGTCAGGCCAATATGAACAGATTTTAAATCCATGAAGTCTTTGTGTTTCTTTTAATCTTAAAGTTGCAGCGTATTAATAGTGGCCAAACACCTCGCTACTTCACCGCTAACTCAGCATAAGCAGCTCCCAGTGGCCTTTCAATACCATCGCCTTTCCATTCCGGTGAGCCGGGAATTTCTTTGGCCTTTAAAATTTCTTCTTTTGTTTTACCCAATCTTATCTCGGCTTCCGTAAATTTTAAAAGATTGCCCAGGTAATCGCCAAAGGCTTTCAGGTCATCGGCCTTAAGCAACACTTCATATCCGGCTGCAGCATGGCCGCAAACAAATTGTGTTTTTGCATCAAAAGTGGCAATTGCTTTGTCTAACAGAATTATCCAGTTGGCAATATTTGCACCGCCGGTTTTATCAATATACGGATGGCGGCGGTTAAAAACAAGGTCGCCCATATGTACAACATTGCCTTTCTCAAAATGTATCATGCTATCGCCATTGGTATGTCCTGCTCCAAAATAATGGGCTTTAATGGTTTCCTTATGCACTTTGGTACTCCAGCCTTCCTCACCAAAAGTAATATCAGGTATATGAAATTTATCAGCAGCGGTTTTTTGCTCACTGGCAACCCTTAGCTGGTTGGCTTTTGAATTTACATGTGCCACCACGTGTTCGGCAATTCCCTTAAAAGCAATATTACCGCCTGTGTGATCGCCATGATGATGGGTGTTGATCAGGTATTTAATAGGTTTTGTGTTTTTCTTTTTCAGTTCTTCAATTAAATGTCCCGCAGTATCCGGAAACTGGGAGTCAACAACCACTATACCTTTTTTTGTAAGCAGAAAAGCAATGGTGCCGCCTTTTTCGGTAAAGATGCCGATATCATCAGTAAGCATTTTTATTTTCCACGCAGGATCAAATAAAAACGAAGCAAGTGAATTTTTGTTTAGTAAGGTAAGGCCTGCAAGGGTTAGGCCTGTATTGCGAACAAATGATCTGCGTTGCATAGTGGTGAGTTTTGGTTATACAATTTACAAAAGAAATGTAAGATGATTTGCCTTAATATTTTTTTGCATTCTCAATTTATTTAAGTTCAAGGCTATCTAAGAAGTTTTTTACCGCACTAATATTCTGGCTCCTGTTATCATGCATGGTGCCGTGGCCGGCACCATCTATCATAACAAATTTGGAGTTTGGTACTAAACTTTGAAAATATTTTACGGTCGCCGGGCGGGCTTCATCAAATTCACCAGTAATAAAAAGTGTTGGAACTGTAATGGCTTTTAAACTTTGCACCCGGTTATAATTGATAAGGGTACCGGTTGCAGTAAATTCAGTTGGCCCCCACATGTAATTATAAATAAAGGTATTGCCTTTTAAAGTTGATGTATCCAGTTCACTTGTCAACCTAATCTTTCGCACTCCAAAGTTTTTATTGAACACTTCATTGGCATTTTTATAGGCAGGTGATTCATAATCGTGATTTTTTTCACCTGTTTTAATCGCCAGTTGAATGGAATCCGGTAATGTGTTGATAAGCGTATCGGCATCTGCCTTCCATAATGATGTGCTAAAATAAGGGCTGTTAAATATGATGGCTTTAATGCCTTTTGGATATTTCAGGTAATATTCTAATGCTAAAGCGGTGCCCCATGAATGGCCATGCAAATAAAATTCTTTTAATCCCAATGAGGTTTTTAGCACTTCTACCTGCTCAACAAAATTTTCAACTTTAAGTAATGTCGTGTCGGTATGATAGCCAGACCGTCCGCTGCCAAGCTGATCAAAAATAATGACTGGCCTGTCTTCGCCTAACGAAGCAAATTGATAAAAAGATTTACTGGTACCGCCCGGCCCCCCATGCAGCATCAGGATAGGTGTTTGCTTACCTTCTCCTAAAATACGATACCATATTTTCCCTCCTTTTACGGTAACATATCCTTCTCCGGGTTTAAGTTGGGGCGTGGATTTACAGCCGGTGAATAAGATTATAACAATAAATGTAAATAAGGTTGCAAACAGTTTAGAGTTGTTGAATAGTTTCATGTATTTACATTTAATGCATAAATATACGTAAGTGATTTTTATCAATGAGGATTCAGCAAATCACAATTAAAGTTGCCCATAGGTATACCGATGAAAGGATTGCGACGCAACGATGTCGCCATGAAAATATAAAGCTGGTATCAAAAAGAGTTTTTTTTGCAAACCCGTTTCTCGACTCCGCTCGAAAATGGCTTCACCATAGTTCGACTTCGCTCACTAGTATTCCAACTTCCTCAACTTGGGAAACTTAAGCCAGGTAGCCGTTACAACCAATACCGACATGGCGCCACCAAAAATAATGGCCGGCAAAGTGCCAAACATACGGGAGGTTACTCCGCTTTCGAACTGTCCCAGTTCGTTGCTGCTGTTTATAAAAATTAAATTGATGGACGAAACACGGCCCCTTAATTCATCTGGCGTAAATAACTGCAGTATGGTGCCACGTACTACTACGCTCACAGCATCGCAAAGCCCGGCAGCCAGCAAGGCCATAAAGCTTAACCAATAAACTTTTGACAAGCCAAAGATGATGATGCAGATACCAAAGCCGGCTACGGCCAGCAGCATTTTTAATCCCTGCTTACGGCGCATAGGATATCTCACAAGCAGCACAACAATGATAAGGCTGCCCAGGTCCATAGCAGCATTTAAAAAACCATAGCCAACGGCATTGGTATGTAAAATAGTTGATGCTACTTCAGGAATAAAAGCACTGGCCCCGCCAAAAAGAACTGCAAAAAGATCTAAAGAAATTACACCCAGTAAATTCTTATTGGAGAAAACAAAGGAAAAACCTTTTTTAATAGAGGTGAGCATGGGCTCTTTTTCCAGGTTTTGTACGGGAGGTTTTGGATATAACTGCAAAGCAAAAATACCTGCAGTTGTTACCAATGCTGCCGTTACAAAATAGGCGTTGGAAATGCCAATGCCTGCAATTAACAATCCGCCAATGGCATGGCCGCCAATGGATGAAATAAGCCAGGTGGATGAATTGTAAGAGATGGCTTTTTGCAGCTGTTCACGGGGTACAATGGCCGCAATCATGCTGTTGGCCGATGGGCCGGCAAAAGAACGGATGATGCCGGTAAAAAAAACAACCGATAAAATTACGGTAAGTTGTGTGGTATTGCTGAAACCAAACCCAGGCAGGCTTACCAATGCCAGGGTAATACCACAGATCATGTAACAGGCATAAGACCAAACGAGGATATTTTTTTTGTTGTGCTTATCAATATAGTGTCCGGCATATAAAGCAGCAATTACAGCGGGTACAAATTCGGCCAGGCCGGCGAACCCAACCATGTATGTATTTGCTAAATGAAAAACCTGGTAAATAACAATGGTGGTTATCATGCGCAGGCCCAGCACAAAGAATAATCTTGCAAAAATAAAGTGTTGAAATTCTTTGGGTAGTTTGCTGCTGCTCATTTGTAATGATTAGGGCAAAGTTAAATAATGTTGCCCATCTTCATATTCTTTGTCAAGTGCGTTAATTATAATTTTCATGTGCTCCTCATTACCCAGGAAATCGGCATTGCCAGCATCTACATAAAGCGTTTTAATATTGTGCTGCTTTATATACTGGGTATAGGTTTCCTGTAAAGTAAAGAGGTAATCGTTGGGAATAGATTGCTCGTAATCCCGGTTGCGCTTTTTAATATTTTCCTGCAGTTTTTTTACAGGTGTGTGCAGGTAAATAACAATATCGGGTTGTATAATCTGTGGATTAATGATCTCGAAAAGCTTTTGATACAAACGAAATTCTTCATCCGGTAAATTTACTTTGGCAAATAAAAGGCATTTGGTAAAAAGATAGTCGGAGATGGTGATGTTCTGAAACATATCTTTTGTCTGCAACAGGTCTTTTAATTGCTTATATCGCTCTGCCATAAAGAACAATTCCAGCGGAAAAGCATACTGGCCGGGGTTTTCATAAAATTTAGGTAAAAAGGGATTGTCGGCAAATTCTTCCAGTATCAATCGGGCATTAAAATGTTTGCTTAGCAAATGAGCCAGTGTGGTTTTACCGGCACCAATATTTCCTTCTATAGTAACAAAATTATACTTCATACGCAGATAG
>JAOAUI010000179.1 GCA_030157685.1 Ferruginibacter sp.
CCATTGGCGGGCATTTAATGGAAGGCTGTAAAATTTATACCACCGCCGAAATTGTTATTCTAAGCAGCAATGAATTTGTTTTTAAAAGAGAGAAGGATGGAACAACGCCGTGGGAAGAGTTGCAGGTAGAGCCGGTTAAAAACTAAAATTCCTTGTAAGGAAATTTTCTGATGAACTTAATAAGCGTTTCATCAATATTATCAAATAAAGGATATAAAATATTTTCTTTTTGCCTGTTAGTTGAAGGCTTGGTTAGTTTACTGTTGTTTGTTTTGGTTTCAAATGTCCACATAGAAGTTTCAGATTCCCTGTCGGTAAGTAAAACCTGCATCTTCATTTGCTGGGTTGCCAGCCTGGTGTAAAAAAATACGCTTCCTGAACCGAGCGGAACTGCAGCTAACGGAATTGCCAACAGAGAAGCCGCTTCACTATTAGGTTGTGCAAAAATTACATTAGGGGTAAGCACAGCATCTACATTAAACATTTTTGCCAGCTCAGTACGGCTCATATTATACAACATCGCATAACTGATCTTTTTTTCAGTTAAAATACTATCCGTAATATCTATATTTTGAATACTGGCTGTAAATGCTTTTTTGCGACTGTAATTTTTCAACCAGTTGTACAAATACTGCTGTAAACCAAGCGCCATAAAATGTCTAACCCCCGCAAGCTCCAGTTCAGTAAATTTTTGTTGGTTTATATTTCTCAGATCAAACCGCACCTCAAAAGGTAAAATGGCAATTGTTTTGTGGCTTCTTATTTTAGCCTGCGAACCGGTTGTTGAATTTATTGTTGAACATCCTGCTAAAACTAAACCAAGCACAACGCAAGTCAATAAAGTTTTCATGAAAGATTATTATTAACCGAAATTAGCAGTTTTAAAAGAATATATAGTGAAATTTTTTCCTGAATCCGCCCTGGTGCAGTTAGAATATGAAAAGGTAAAAACCTTGCTGGCACTGCATTGCCGCACCGAATTTGCAAAACGCAAAGCCGAACAACTCAGGCTGCACACCAAAAAGGAATTTATAATTACTGAACTGCAGCAGAGCAACGAGTTTAAATTGTTGCTCCTGGGCAACCAACATTTTCCCAATGAGTTTACCCATAATATAGGCAAGGAATTAAAACTCATTGGCATACCAGGTGCTGTTTTAAGCGGCGAGCAGTTTTTGCTCATCAGGCGGCTTGCAGAAAACACCAACAATATTTTTCGCTGGTTTGATAACGAACGGAGATCGGCTTACCCGGCACTAACAAAAGTCATCAACGATTCATACTACGAAAAAGTAATTGTTGAAATGATTGATGAAATACTGGATGAAACCGGGCATGTGAAAGACAGCGCCAGCGAAGAACTGGCAGAAATACGAATGAGTTTATACCGCAAGCGTAACGAATTGCGTAAGGTTTTCGATAGGATCGTAAGTAAGCTTAACAAACAAGGCTACCTGGCCGATATTGAAGAAAGTTTTTTGAACGGCAGGAGGGTGTTGGCTGTTTTTGCCGAGCAAAAACGCATGATAAAAGGCATACTGCATGGTGAAAGCGACAGCCGCCGTACCACTTTTATTGAACCCGAAGAAACAACCGAACTGAACAACGCAGTTTTCTCTCTTGAAAATGAAGAAAGAAAAGAAGTGTATAAAATATTGCGGAAACTCACCCAGAACTTAAGTGTTTACGCCAGCCTGCTTAAAAACTATCTCGATATGGCCGGTGAATTTGATTTCATCAGGGCAAAGGCAAAATTTGCGGCAGATTACAATGGCAATTACCCGGTTGTGATGGATAAAGCCCATGTTCAATTGATACAGGCTTATCATCCCTTATTATACATCTACAACAAAGCCAATAAAAAACCAACCATACCGGTTGACTTAACATTGAATGAAAAGCAACGCATACTGGTAATCAGCGGCCCAAATGCCGGTGGTAAAACGGTTACGCTAAAAACAGTTGGTTTGCTGCAACTGATGTTGCAGAGCGGTTTGCTGGTGCCGGTTCACCCCGATAGTGAGATGGGTATTTTTAAACAGATCATGATTCATATCGGCGATACCCAAAGCCTGGAATTTGAGTTGAGTACTTATTCATCTCACTTAAAGAACATGAAGCATTTTATGGAAAATGCCAATGGCAAAACATTGTTCTTTATTGATGAGTTGGGTAGTGGGAGCGACCCCAACCTTGGTGGTGCTTTTGCAGAAGTGATCATGGAAGAACTGGCCATTAGGCACAGTTTTGGCATTGTTACCACTCATTACCTCAATTTAAAAGTAATGGCCAACAAAGTAACCGGCATTATAAACGGCGCCATGCAGTTTGATGAAAAGAACCTGCTCCCCATGTATAAACTGGTTGTTGGCAAGCCGGGCAGTTCTTATACTTTTTCCATTGCCGAAAGAATTGGCCTGGAGAAAAGATTGATTGAAAAAGCCAGGAAACTGGTAGATGACGATCATTTTACACTAGATAAACTTTTAAACCGAACCGAACAGGATCTGCAGCATATTGACAAAGAAAAAGCAGACCTGAAAGCCTTGCTTAAAGAGAACGAAGCATTAAAAAAACAAATGCAGCAGGCTTTAGATAAAGAGCAGCATCAGCAGGAGATGGAAAAACTGAAATTACAGAACAATATTGCTGCCGATAAAATCATTTACCTGAAAGACATGGAACGCAGGCTGAAAGCCATGGTGATTGAGTGGCGAAAGACCGAAGACAAGGATAAAGTGGTAAAAATGATACATGCCCTGCTTTTTCAGCAGAAAGAAAAAATAACCACCGAAAAGCAGCAGAAAAAGCTGAACGAAAAGTTTGAAGAAGTAGGGGGTGAGATTAAAATTGGCGTGAAAGTAAGGATGAAACAAAACCGCCAGGTAGGTATTGTAAAAGAAATTAGAGGGAAAAAAGCAGTACTGCAGGTTGGTGTAATGCCCATCACCGTTGAGTTAAAGGATTTGGTGGTGGTGAAAGATAAGGATCCGCAACAAATAGTTTCTTAAAATTTTTGGAATAAAAACCCCGTAACCTTACTTTTGCCGCGGAGAGATGGCAGAGCGGTCGAATGCGGCGGTCTTGAAAACCGTTGAAGGGCAACTTTCCGGGGGTTCGAATCCCTCTCTCTCCGCTGAAATCCCGATTCTATATCGGGATTTTTCATTTATGCCCTTTTATACTTACATATTAAAAAGCTTAAAAGACGATGGCTATTACTATGGGCATACTTCTGATATTGATAATAGGTTGATAAAACACAATGGCAAAAAAGTTAGAAGTACAAAATCGAGAACACCCTTTGTTATACATTACTTTGAAACTTTTGAAACTAAATCTGAAGCCTATTTACAGGAAATGTATTTCAAATCAGTTGAAGGAAAAAAGTGTTTAAGAGAAAAAGGTATAATCTAGAGATGGCAGAGCGGTCGAATGCGGCGGTCTTGCCCGCAGGATCCTTTGGAAAAACCGTTGAAGGGCAACTTTCCGGGGGTTCGAATCCCTCTCTCTCCGCTGAAAATGATTAAACCTGCTTTTTAAGCAGGTTTTTTTATGCCTTCTAAATTGGCAGTTTCTTTTTTCCGATTCATATGCCACTAACCGGGGCGAAGGTGCAGGCATAAGAAAGCAAAACTTATATTAACTTTAAAAACTTAAATATTTAAAAAATGGCAAAACAAAAATTTTTAAAATATGAGATCATTTACCAGACTCCGCTAAAACAATATTAACTATTAAATAAAATTAAATAACTGATATGGCAAAAAAACTTCCGGCCGACTTTGAGTACCTAAAAGACATGTATGGGGATGACTACTTCCCCAACTTCCTGGTTGATAAAGTACGTGATCTTATTAAAACCACCGTATCCTTCATTGAGGAAGGCAATCATTCAAATGATGAAATTCAGGCCGCATTTGATAAAATGACATTGGGCATTAATGACCTTGAAGACGAATTTGGAGAAAACGAAAGCGAAATCGAAACCGGTGCCAGGGAATCAATTGGTGACACTGTAGAAAAGATCTTAAGTTTCTTCAATATTGATATTGATGTTGAAGAAGCAATCAGGGTAAGAGAATGGTAGTAGATTTTTCGTCCCAAAAAAGAAAGATCATTTGAGAAAACCCTGCTGAAGCACATTTTTTTATACCCTAAAACAAAACAAATGAAAAGCATATTATCAGCAATGATATTTCTCCTGTTTACAATATCCTCCACCGCCCAAATAGTAAAGATCAGCGCAGGCAGTTCTTTTAGTAAACTGGACTGGAGAATAAACAATACAAAGATTTTTGACAAAGGCGCCACATCATTTACCGCTGGCATAGGAATAGAATATTTAAACATGGGCTTTTTAAGCCTGTCGAGCAACCTGGAATTTTTGCAGAGAGCCGCAAAAGACACCATATTTTATACTGATAATAACGGAAACGACATAAGATCAGCAGTGGAAACAGCCAGGCTAAGCTATATAACTGCTAATACTTACGCCAAACTATCGCCGCCAAAGGGAAAAACAAAACCCTTTGTTAACCTGGGGCTTTATGCCGGGTATTTAGTCGCTGTAAACAAACTTGCAGGCGGCAGCACAAAAGAATACAACAAGTTTAATTTCGGGGCTGTTCTGGGGTTAGGGTTAGTTCATAAAATAGGCAGGAACCATATAGGCATTGAGGCTAATTATCTTCCTTCCTTCAACTCCCTGCTACAAACAACTAATGGTACAATAAAAGATCAAACATTTACTGCAAAACTATACTACGGAATAAAATTATAGATTACAAGTTAAGTTTTAAGGTAATGTAAATTTCGTCAAGGCATTCTGTCTTTAAAACCGCAGGTTTATCCGGCGGTTTTTTTATTTTACCTTTGCGCCATCAATGAAACATCTTTCCTCTCTCAATAAATATTTCTGGAAATACCGCTGGCATTTTATACTGGGGTTTGTTTTTG
>JAOAUI010000180.1 GCA_030157685.1 Ferruginibacter sp.
TTTGAATCAGTTGGTTTTGGTAAAACTTATGATGCAGCATAACATGCCCCGCTATTGCCATAATCCCCTTTCGGACTAAAACAATTCACCGCTTCAATATGTAGTTGTATGCGTAACATGTTTTGTTGTTTTTAATTTTATTTGCGTTGCAAAGATGAATTTATTTTTTTGATACTGCCAAATTTTTGTGAAGATTTTTTAAAAATAATTTTCGCTGTGTAATTTTTACACGGCTGAAAGTATAGTAGAATCAATGGTTTCAGAGCGATTAAAAAATTAAAATAATTTTCCCTGCTGCCCCGGCCGCTGAAATAATTTTGTATTCAAACTCCACTCCTCTGCGTTCATGTTATACAGCTTGCCGTATTTTTTATATTGCTGTGCCACCATATCGGCAATGCTTCCTTCACCACGCATGCGTACGCCCCAGCGGGTGTCGTTTACTTTTCCATCATGGCTTTGTTCAATTAAATGCCAAACCTTATCGGCATGGTTGGGAAAATTTTTATACAGCCAGTCGTGAAATAAAAATTTAATAGCACCATTTAAACGAATGAAAGTATAAGCTGTAAATGTTGCCCCGTTATCTGCCGCCGCTTTCATAATGCGTTGCATTTCGTGTTCATTCAGTCCCGGTATCATCGGCCCCATCATAATGCCCATACGTACACCGGCGCTGCTTAATTCGTTGATCACTTTTAATTTTTGTTTAGCCGTAGTGGTACGTGGCTCCATACTTCTCCGTAGGTCTTCATTAAAAGAAGTGATGGAAACCATGGCAGATACAATGCCTTTCTTTGCCATTTCCTGCAGCACATCTTTGTCTTTTAATATCCAGCTGTTTTTGGTGAGTATACCAACCGGTTGATTGAATTCATTACAAACTTCCAGCAGGCCTCTTGTCAGGCGATACTTTTGTTCGGCAGGCTGGTAGCAATCGGTATTGCCGCTGAGCATGATGGGTGTTCCCTCCCATTTGGGATGCATCAAAAATTTACGCAGCAGTTGTGGTGCATTTTTTTTGATGAGTATTTTTTGTTCAAAATCAAGCCCGGCACTGTAACCCCAGTATTCATGTACATTACGTGCATAGCAGTAAATACAACCATGCTCGCAACCGGCATAGGGGTTCATGCTGTAGCTCATACCCACATCCTTACTTTCAACTTTATTCACGATGGTTTTTGATTGCATCTCGATGTA
>JAOAUI010000181.1 GCA_030157685.1 Ferruginibacter sp.
TTTGATGAATGCCAGCAAATGGTAAAAGCTGTTTTTGCTGATGTGGAACTGAATAATAAAATAAAACTTACATCCGCCAATTCCATCAATGTTGCCCGCTGGCTGCCCCAGCAATTCTATTATTTTTATTTGTGGAAACAATGGGAAGATAAGGACAATCCTCCCATTGTGTCTGTACCCAGTGGCAATTTCGGAAATATCTGTGCAGGCCTGTTGGCACAACAATCCGGTTTGCCAATACAGCATTTTATTGCAGCCTGCAATGTAAATGATACGGTACCTGAATTTTTACGATCAGGAAATTATCAACCTAAAAAAGCAGTGCCCACGATTTCTAATGCAATGGATGTTGGCGATCCAAGCAATTTCATCCGCATCATGGAAATCTTTCGTCAGGAAATTGATGGGTTGAAAAAAAAGCTGAACGGTTATACCATTTCTGATGACGAAACAAAAGCAACTTTGATTTCTGTTTTTGAAAAGAACAATTATCTGCTTGATCCGCATGGAGCAGTTGCTTACAATGCTTTCCAGCAATACCAGGCTCAACATCCAAATGCAAAAGGGGTAATTTTAGAAACAGCACATCCCGTAAAGTTTTACGATGTTATAGAGCCTCTAATAAACCAAACGGTTCCGGTGCCGGAAATTGTTGCTGAGCAAATTAAAAAAGAGAAAGTGAGCACAAAGATCAGCGCCAACACAAATGACCTAAAAGAATTCTTACTAAGGCAATAAAAAAGGCCCCCGAAAAAATCGGGGGCCCATTATAAATTCGTAATTAAGAATTACTCAGCAATTACTTCAAATTCAACTTCGGTTTCGTTGCCGTTACCAAAATCAATACTTGCTTTAAAAGTACCTAATTCTTTTACTTCGTCAATGATTGTGATACGACGGCGATCAATTTCGTAGCCTTTTTGCTCTTTAATTGCACGTGCAATCTGAACAGAAGTTACGCTACCAAATATCTTACCGCTTGTACCGGTTTTAGCACCAATCTTTAAAGCACCATCTTTTAAAACAGCAATTACACTGTTTAGTTCAGCCAGCAATTTGGCTTCTTTTTTAACCTGTTGCTTTTTCTTTTCTTCCATCATTTTCATGTTGGAAGGACTGGCTTCAATGGCCATTTTGCTTGGGATCAAAAAATTTCTGCCGTAACCGTTCTTAACTGTTACCAGTTCATTAACGCC
>JAOAUI010000182.1 GCA_030157685.1 Ferruginibacter sp.
TTATTATCGGTTTCGGGCAAACATTTTGTTTCAATATTATAAAAAGGAAACGGGCGCCTTGCTGTCATCATATATTCCTTAACTGCTTTAAATACATCCGATAAAAGCGGCTTTACTGCTTTTATTTTTTGCTGACGAGGAAAACGTGGATGTGGTTTCATGCCTACATCGTATTTAATAATGTCGGCATAGTTCATCTGGTACATGTTGAACGACTTCTCCTCTTTTTCATCAATAAATTCTCCATCTGGTTTTGTTGTTATTTCATGATTAAAAAATGCTTCGTGAGAGAGGAATAGTTTTTTGTCTTTGCTGATGCTGATATCCATTTCCAATGTGGTAACTCCCAGGCCAATAGCATTGAGCATAGCGGGTATTGTATTCTCGGGCATTAAGCCACGGCAGCCGCGGTGGCCCTGCTTATCAAAAGCCCCCCCACCCCCCAAAGGGGGGCTTTGGCGTTCGCTGTTCATAGATGAATTTTTATTAGTTGAGGAACAGGAGATAAAAATAAAACTGATGAGGAATAGTTTTAAGAAATTATCTGTAGCTGTTGAAAATAAATGTTTTGTCATTATTTAAAGTTAATAGCTTTTAATGCAAAATGCAATTTCTCTATATAAAACAAAAGGCATGAAATAATCATGCCTAAGTTAAAATATTAATCAGATGATGTTAGCTTTCATTTTTTTTCGTCGGCAGAGTTACCATCGTTTACATCCTCAATAATTTCTTCTGCCCCGGTAGCAGCCAGTACATTTTCAGTATCTTCTTCTATTGCTGCTTCGTTGGCAATTATTTCTTCTTCAACCGTAATTTCTTCCTCAACAGTATTCTCTGCTTCCATATTTTCTTCCGCTTCTTTTACATTGGTAGCCTGTACCAGTTCTTCCATCAATACTTCAGATATCTTGGGCAGGTCTTCAGCACTGTTGATGCCGAAATAATCCATAAAAGATTTTGATGTAGCGTAGATGAGTGGCTTACCAACTGCATCTTCATTTCTTCCCGAAATAATCACCAGGTCTTTCTCCAGCAATTTCTGCACGGCATAATCACAGTTCACGCCTCGGATGGATTCGATCTCACTCTTGGTAATGGGCTGCTTATAGGCAATAATGGCAAGTGTTTCCAGCGCAGCTGTAGAAAGGCGTTTTAAAAATTTATCGCCATTAAGCTGGGCAACTGTTTTGTGGTATTCTTTTTTGGTAAGAAACTGCCAGCCACCGCCAATTGCTTTCAATTCAAAGGCGTAAAATTCTGCACTGTATTTTTCGCCAATACCTTCAATAGCTGCATCAACCTGCTCACGTGTGGCCCGGTCTTCAATAAAAGCCAATGCACTGTTTACCAGTTCCAGAATTTCTTCATTGCTCAGCGGTTTATCGCTGGCAAAAATTAAAGCTTCTATATGTGGAATGATTTCTGAAAGTTCCATGTTCGATTTGGTGATTTGATAATTTGATAATTTGATAATTTGAATAAGAAACGATGAGCTTTATTTCATCATCAAATCTTCAAATCAACCCATCATCAAATCAATTATCCTTGTAAAGCCGCAGCACCACTTACAATCTCAGTTAATTCGGTAGTAATGGCAGCCTGCCTTGCACGGTTGTAGCTGATCTTTAATGATTTTAATAATTCGTTGGCGTTATCGCTGGCTTTGTCCATGGCCGTCATGCGGGCACCATGCTCACTGGCATTGGCATCCAGTGTAGCTTTAAACAACTGCGTGTTTAATATCTTAGGCATCAGCTCGGCAATCAAAATATTTTTATCAGGTTCAAAAATGAAATCTGCATTTTTCTGGCCTTCTGTTTTGGCAACTTTTGATACCGGTAAAAACTGCTCGGCCACAAAGCGCTGTGTGGCTGCATTTTTAAATTCGCTGTATATCAATTCTACGGCATCAACATCTTTATTGGCAAAAGCATCCATGGCATGTTTTGCTGCAGTCTGCACTTTATCAAAACTTAAACCAGTGAAAATATCCCAGTATTGGTTAACTACTTTAAAACCGCCTTTTGTAAAATTCTCGTATCCTTTTTTACCAATTGGTAATATCTGCACTTTTCCTTTCGCAGCCTGGTCAGGGTACTTTTCAGCAATCACCTGCTTGGCAAGTTTTATGAGATTACTGTTATAACCACCGCATAAACCACGGTCGCTGGTAACCACAATGATCATTACATTTTCAACCGGGCGCTCAGCAGCCAGTGCCATATTAACATCGCCATCGCCATTACTTACAATATTGCTCAGCATTTCCTGCAGCTTTTGTGCATAAGGGCGCATTTGTGTAATGGCATCCTGGGCACGGCGAAGCTTTGCCGCACTCACCATTTTCATGGCTTTGGTAATCTGCTGTGTACTCTGCACACTCTTAATCCGGTTACGAACCTCTTTTAATGCACCACTCATAGTAATATCCTGGTTAAATTTAAAGTATCTGCCCTGTATACAGGGGTTGCTTTTTGGGTGGCAAAGGTAATAAAAAAGGGCTTTAAAAAGCCCTTAACGAATTATATTTATTCAGGTTTTATACCTAAAATTTAGGTGGAGGCCCCATTCTCCTGATATCCATCCCCGGTCCCTGTATAGTTTGCCCGGCAAATCTTTGCAAACGATAGGTAAATGTGGCCATAAAATAGCGGGTGAGCCGGTTTGTACGGGTATCAATAATAGAGGGGCCGCTTACGTTACGGCTGATATTACTGTTTTGGTTAAACAGATCGAAGGCTGCCAGCCTGATTATGCCATTCTTCTTTTTAAATAATTGTTTTTCCAGGGATGCGTTCATAATGGCCAGGTTCTTATTTACGCCGCTGGCCAAACCTGCGTTGATGGTATAATCAAAATCATATTTTAGTACCAGGGTTTTGGTAATATTCAGGTTCATATTGCTGCTCAGTGTCCACGCATTGCTGGATGTATTTTGAAAGCCGGTTAAAGCTTTACCATCGGCACTCTTAAATTTATTATCATTTAAACTGTAGCTGATGCCGGTTCCCAACTCCAGTATTTCTTTGTAGTTGTATTCAAAATTAAAGCCCTGGGTAATTATCCAGTTGTTGCCGTTTATTTTACGGCGGTTAAGATTTTGCTCCAGCGAATTGCCGATGATACGCACACTATCAGTTAAACTGATATTATGATTGAAGTTTAAACTGCCATTGAGTGTTAAAACATATTTCCTGTTTTTGTATGGTTTGGAATAAGCATAAAAACCTAAGGCATTGTAATAGCCATTCACATTTTCGGGGATGGAAATAACTGAGCCGAGGCTGTCACGCCTTGCGGTTTTATTTACGATCTGGTTACGAATGGTACTTAAAGTTAAATTGGTAAATATTACTTTGCCGGTTACAAAATTAAAGTTGTTGAAACTCAGGTTCAGGTTGTGGTTGATGGATGGTTTAAGGTTTGGGTTACCAATGGTAGTACTCTGCGGATTGGTAAAATCCTGTACCGGCTGCAGCTGGCTAAAGCTGGGCTGGGTGGCGTTTCCATTGTAACTGGCATTCAATGTTTTTGTACGGCTGAAATTATATACCAGCCTGGCAATAGGGAATACATTGGCTCTTTTAATTGTTTTATAAGCACTGTCCCTGGTAAGCGATTTACCCTGTAAATTTACCGGCTGCACACTGATGCCCACGGTGTAATTGTATTTCTTTTTTGTTGTTCGCAACGACACGCCGATACGGTTGTTGTAAAAATTATTTTCGTAATCGTTGCTTAAAAAATTATTGATGGTTCTTGCTTTGGTAGCAGAATCTACATTATAAGTTTGCCGGTTATTACGACCATAATTTAAATTATGTGAGTAGCTAAAATCGAGGCTGCGGTATTTATTTATTGGTTCGGAGTAAGTGAACCTTACGCCATAACTATAATTGTTGTTTTCCTGGTCGGTAAACTGAAATGTGTTTCTCGGGCCGGGAAAAGGTGGCAGGTATTGGTAACTTAAATTGGTAACATCCTGTTCAGAATTATTTTGATTGGTACCTAAAGTGATACTTGTTGAAAAATTACGGCCACGCTTTCTGAATTTATGATTGTATAAAATGGTTGCTGCCAGGTTTGGCGCTTCGGAGCCGTTCAGGTTTTTAGTTGATCCGTCCAGCGTTTTGGTTCCATCGGGCCTTTTATAATCAAAAATATTTTTACTGTTGGCATCGCTGCCGCTGTAATTAAAGCTGGGACTCACTTTCAGGTAATTAAAAGAATCTATCTGGTATTCAAAATTAAAAGTAAAGCGGTGGCTGTTGCCTTTGGTTAAGGAATTCAGGTCCTGATTGTTATTGATGAGCGTAGTGTTATTGGTTTCGTAACTGTTTTGTATTTGATTTGTATTTTTATGATTGTAAGAATAACTGCCGTAAACACTTATTCTTTTACTCCATTGGTCACGGTAATTAAAACCAAATGAATTGGTGGTAGAAATACCGGCATTGCTGCCGCCTGTAAAGGCAGATGAACTACCGCCGCCGCCGCTCTGCATCATGGTAGTTGCAGCGCCCATACCACCCATATCGTTCATGGCGCTCATGCCGCTACGCATCATGCTGGTAGCTCCACGGTTACCGCCTCCGCCAAAATTAAAGAGCGAAGTATTGGTATTGTTGCTGTTGCCTAAAACAGATATCTGTGTATTGTTATTAAAATAATTACCGTTGAATGAGCCCTGGTAGCGGTCATCCGTACCATAACCACCGGTTACCCTTCCAAAAAAACCTTTGTTCTTATCTTTTTTTATCTGGATGTTCATCACCTTATCCGGGTCGCCATCTTTAATGCCGCTAACCGTTGCCTGGTCGCCATAATCATCAATGATCTGAATCTTATCTACAATATTGGCCGGTAATTCTTTGGTGGCTGTTTTTACATCGCCGCCAAAAAAATCTTTACC